>JAXMMN010000709.1:0-1105 GCA_034366485.1 Bdellovibrionales bacterium | reverse complement strand
CACTCCCGATGTCGATACACCTTCAGAGGCAAGAGCGCTGAGAACCGATTCAATTCCCGCACCGTTCAGTTGAACGCCGACGGCATTCAACACATTTTCTGGGATTGACGACAACGTCAGCGTGTTTGTCGACTCGAGAATAAAACAGTGCTCGATGACGTTCTCGAGTTCGCGGATGTTTCCGGGCCATGAGTAGCGCTTGAAAATAGCCATCGCATCTGCAGCAATGTTTGTTATGCGCTTTGAATGAGCTGTGTTGAATTTCTTGATGAAGCCGTTCACCAAGTTTTCAAGATCGTTCTTTCTCTCGGCCAAAGCAGGGAGATAGATCGGCACAACATTCAATCGGTAGTAGAGATCTTCCCGGAACTTTCCCTCTTGAATCATTTGTTCAAGTGGGCGGTTGGTCGCTGCGATCACGCGAACATTGGATTCGATTTCGCGGTTCGATCCGACTGGCGTAAAGACTTTTTCTTGAAGGACTCGAAGCAGTTTCACCTGCATCGTTACTGGCATTTCTCCAAGTTCGTCGAGGAAAAGGGTTCCGCCCTCGGCAAACTGAAAACGACCGATTTTTCGTTCGTGGGCCCCAGTGAACGATCCTTTTTCGTGACCGAAGAGTTCGCTCTCAAAAAGGTTTTCTGGAATCGCAGAACAGTTGATCGCGACAAACTTTCCGTCTTTTCGCGAGCTGTTGTAGTGAACAGCGCGAGCGACAAGTTCTTTACCGGTTCCCGAAGCGCCGCGGATGAGGACTGGAGTATCGACCTTTGATAGTCGATTGATAATGTTGAAAACCTTCTGCATTTCATTGGACGAACCAATGATTTTTCGACCGGCCTCAGTCAAGACTGGGGCACTTGCCGCAATACTTGAAATCAAGGACTGTGCCTTTAACGCGCGCTCGGTCATCGCGAGCAAATCTTCCGAACTGATCGGTTTTGCGAGGTAATTGTACGCGCCTTCTTTAACGACCGAAACCGCATCGTCGATGTTGGCGTAGGCGGTCATGATAATGACCTGAATCGAAGGATCGTGTTCTTTGATGAGCTTTAGCGCCTCAAGGCCGGAAAGCCTTGGCATGTCGACGTCCAACATAACCAGG
>JAXMMN010000708.1:0-4310 GCA_034366485.1 Bdellovibrionales bacterium | reverse complement strand
CTTCAAATGTGATTCAATTACTCGCGCAAACGATCGAGTTCATTCACAACGCTTCGTTGTTACATGACGATTTAATCGATCGGTCTGTTTTGCGACGTGGAAAGCCAGCAGCCTGGACCAAGTACACTCCGGAATACGCGGTCCTCGCCGGCGACTATCTTTTGGCGCGCGTGATGGTGAACCTTTCCAGTCACGGCAACGTGCGTTTGATTCAATACACAGCCGAAGTGATTTCCGACTTGTTGGAGGGCGAATGGATTCAAGATTCGCTTGTGAAAGATTTCACAATCAAGCTTGAAGACCTCAATCGGGTTCACAACTTAAAAACGGGCTCGCTCTTCAAGTGGTGTATTCGTGCGCCGTTCATCGCCAAAGAACGTTATGACGAGAAACTGCATCAGCAGCTTGAAGAGTGCGGCACGATCTTGGGTTTACTGTTCCAGCGAAGCGACGATCTTTTGGATTTCGATATTCGCAACGACGAGGGCAAGGCCGTTTTGGGTGATTTGAAATCAGGTTACTTAAATTCTTTTGCGGTTTGGGTATTGAGGGGCGTACCAGATGACGCCTTCAAGCGCGCTGTGAAGGCGCAATCCCTAGGGGAATTTAAGTCGATCGTGGGCGAAGCACATTTTGATTCGCGCGCAGCAGAGTTTGACGTCGAAAACCAGCGCTCCATTGACTTGTACTTTCACCGCCTTCAGGAAATGACTTCGAGTTTGAATGAGGATGAAAAGTCCACGCTAGAAATTTTGAAGCAATTGCCGCAACCGCTTTACTGGCGAAAAAAATCCTAATGCCCGAACGGTTTTTAACGGTCTCAAATGGCGACACTCGATTGCGCGATCTTCTGGATGGTCGGCACACAGACGCGGCCGTGCGACCAGTTCTCGTTGCGACGTTAAATCCCGAAAATTTATCGAAAACAGAATGGACCTTTGAGTTCATTAAAATGGCTGAGCTGCGTGTGCCGTCACTGTTGATCGTGTGGCTTCGTGCGCTTCGACCCGAAACGTTGGTTTTGTCGTTAGCCCCCATGTTTGTCATTGCGATGTGGCTGGTTCGGCAAGGCGTTTTTGATTTCGCGCTCATGTTTCAAGCTTTGATCGGAGTGCTGGCGCTTCATGCGTCCATCGGACTTTTTAACGATTACCACGATCACATCAGCGGGTGGGATCGGCTGGTTGCGCGTGGAGGCGCTCGGGTCATCGGCCGCGGCTGGCTGCGCGCCATAGATGTAAAGCGAGCCGCCTGGGCTGCATTTTCAATCGCGATTCTTGCGGGCGCGCCACTGGTCATCACGCGATTTTCTGTTGGTGTTGTGATTGCACTTTTGGCGCTCTTGGCCGCTCTCGAATTTGCAGTTTCAAAATTTGGACTTAAATATAAGGGCTTCGCTGAAGTTGCTGCCTGGTTCATGTTCGGCCCGCTTTTGACTGGCGGCTTCTATTGGGCCGTGGCTGGTCGCCTGACTTTGGAAGCCGTGGTGTGGGGCTTTCTCTATGGCTCAATCGCTCTTTTGATATTACACCTCAAAAATTTTGAACGAATCATGATCGACGGTCGCGCCGGATTTCGAACTTGGCCTGTTCGCGCGGGCTTTGATGCCTCGAAGACGTTTGCTTATTTCTGTGTGTCCCTCGTTTTGGGCTCAGCCGCTGTGATTGGATTTGTGGTCGACGCGATTCCGGAAAGACTTTTGATGATACTCACTTTGGCCATGGGTTCTTGGTCCCTTGTGAAACGCGTTCATCAGTTGGAGTCACCGGTTTCTGGTCTCATGCGGGGCCTCTCGCGCGAGGGCTATGTACTTGCTTGGTGGGGATTCTTGGGCTTCGTACTAGGTGAAATCGTAAGAACGTTTGATGCTTGGGTGTGGTGGTGAGCGATCGCGACCTAAAGCCTCCGCAAGTGGTCGAAGCTTTTGATGAAGCCGGCCGCCCCGCAAAGGGGCTTGAAAGCAAAGGCTTACCGGTTGTCGTCGATTTTCTCGGAGCGAAGCTTCAACACCGCGTGCGCTCGGGAGTCGACAGCGAACTTGTGGTGAAAGTTTTTGGCGTCAAAAAATCTGAACGAAAAGACCCTGAGAAAAACCTCATCTGCGATTTTACCGCAGGCCTAGGTGTTGATTCCTTTTTATTGGCGAATGCCGGGTTTAAAGTGATCGGCTTCGAGCGCGACCCGCTTGTGTTTGCGCTATTGGAAGACGGACTTATGCGATTTCTTGGCGTGCCGGGACTGCAGAACTCCTCGGCCGGTATCGACTTGCAGTTTCGGAATCAAGATGTGGCGTTGGCAGACGATGAGGCACGAACGGAATTTCTTTCGACGCTGCCACATCGCCCTTTCGCCGTTTACTTGGACCCAATGTATGAAGAGAGCTCAGTAAAATCGAAGTCACTCCCCAAAAAGGAAATGGCTGTTTTGCGTGAGGTACTTAAACCGTCTTCTGACAAAGAGCTTCAAAATCTTTTGACGACTGCACTTTGGCTTGCAGAGGCTCGCGTGGTTGTGAAGCGCCCGATGGGCGCGCCGCCGCTTGAAGGCGCACGCCAACCGGCACATCGCTATGAAGGTAAAACTGCGTGCTTTGATGTTTACACTTGTCGTTCGGGCTCCAGCTCGGCACGCTGATAGTTAATGTTCACCAAATTCAATACCCGATACAACAAGCAGATTTCCTATGGGCTCGCGGGACTTTTCGCTTCAGCCTTTGGTTTTTTTCTTTATTGGCTTTTGCCGGTCACAGCGCAAACGCGTTTGTCTTCCGATCATTTGCGCTGGGTATTTTCTTCGACAGATCGTGAGGCGGTCGCGGGGCAGTCTTTGTCGGCCGTTTGGCTGTTGATTCTGGAGCTCACGAAATTGACTGGCGCCATTTCCGCGGGCGAGTCGCTGTATCCAACGGCCGCCGCACTTGGTGGTTGGTTGACGCTCGCTTCGATTGGCCTGCTATTTTTAAAGTGGCGGGGATTTCATTGGTCAGTTCTGCTTCTCATGCTTTCGCCTTGGTTTTTTTGGTCCTCCGTCGTTCCAAATGGTTTTGCTATTTCAAGTTTGGCGCTCGTGGCGATGAGTTTTCTGGCAGTCAATCGAGGTGGACGGCTTGTCGCTGCTCGTTCGCGACCTTGGACCTATGCTTTGAACGTCGTCGAAGGATTTGTGGCTGGAATCACGCCGGCCGCGTGGATTTTAATTTTGACGCTTTCAGTGATTCCCATTGAAGACACGGAATCGGAAAGAGTGAAACGTCATCGATGGCTACGTATTGGGCTAATATTGTTCGGCTTACTTTTACACCCGCTTCTGGCGACCGCCGCAATTGAAATTTGGGGTCCAAGCAGTCATTCGATCAGTTTTCTGCCAGTGCTAAACTCTTTGCGCGTGCTTGGGCTCGAGGAACCGCTTGGGGCGGGGCTTGTTTTTCTGGGGCCAGTCGGCGAAACGGCCATCGGGCTTCTTGGGTCGGTGACAGTTGTCGTCGCGATTTTGATTTCGTGGTTTGGCGCCCGTCCCTTACGAGCTGCGCTCTTGGGGCTGCCTCTAGTTTTGGTGTTTGTGCTTGGCTCTCCAAAAGCTTGGCGTTTGGCACATCCTGGTTGGAATTCTATTTTGGAAGACGTGTATTTGAATGTTGAGCGATCGTTGGATGGCCCGACGATCGCAATCACACCGCTTCCAACGGAAGAATCGATCGCAAGATATGTCACGTCGTTCTTAGTGAAAACGAAACCAATGATGGTCCCTGTACGACCGCAGTCGATTTCCGAGCCAGGCGAAAAAGAGCGCGTCCAAGCGAGCTTGCCAAACTATTTCGAACCGGCTTCGGGCGAACTCCAACCAAGCTTTGAAGAGTTTCTTGCTAAGTACTTGAGACCCAATCTTAAAAACGGCATTCCATTTTGGTTTGCCGTTGCTCCCCAAGAAAAAACGGGACTCTTGATTCGGTTCATGATGACGGGTGTCGTGGTTCAGCACAAAGAAGGACCGTCGCAGTTTCGGCTCAATCGTGAGGACGCTGGTCGAGGCTACGTGCGGTCACGACTTCACTATTCCGAAGGGCAGCTAAAGCGAGCGATCGAAGTTAGGGCCTATGAACCATATGCTTATTTTCATCTTGCGATGGCTCAAGAATATCTCGGCGCGAAGACTCCGACGGATTGGGAAAAGCGCGCGACGGGTGAAATGTATGCGGCCTTAAAAAAGGCTCCTTGGTTAAAGGAGCCTTATCAGAAAGTTTGTGTCGAGCCTGAGGAGCGTCCAAAAACTGAGGTCGAATTGAAGGGGAACAGTCAAGTGACCCCGGTTGA
>JAXMMN010000707.1:0-1576 GCA_034366485.1 Bdellovibrionales bacterium | reverse complement strand
GAACAACAAGAAGGTGATCGCGCGTCGCTTAACCTTGCTTGCCGAGCGCTTGTCCTCGCGTCCGTATTTGATGGGCGCGCAAGTCACCGTTGCAGACTTTTATTTGCTTACACTGCTTCGCTGGTCAGGAATGATTGCGTTTGATCTTTCGCCGTTCGAACCGTTGAAGCAATTCATGGGAAGAATGACCGAACGACCGTCTGTGCAAAAAGCCATCAAAGCCGAAGGTTTGCCGGGCTAGGGCTGTCTATGTCGTATTGCCCTCCGGGCAATACTGCTTTCGATGCAGGGGCATCGAAAGACTTTTTGTGTCGTTTCGACGTTAAAAATGCGGGACGGTCCTTGGGGTCCAAAGACGGCGATTATCGGTTGGGGGGCAACTGACTCTCACCTTTGCAGCTCTTCGCTTCGAAAATCCTTGGCGGCCTCCGGGAGAATTCACATTCCATGAATCCTAGGGATCTGGGGGGGAGGGGTCCAGAGCCCGCCAAAGCTTCGAAACTTCTACTACATACAACTCACTGCGCACGTCCCGCACCCCAACAAGAGAGCAACCGCGGGGCCAAAGAATTGGACCCGTTCGCGGCGCCACCGCTTTATCGTTCTCGCCGATGAAAAGGCGTCTCGTTGTCGCTCTTCCTTTTGATCCTGAACTGATTTCACGAGCTGTAACTGAAAGCGACACTTTGCAAATCTCAACGGGCCTACAGAAGTGACAAATTCTGCCAGCCGGGTGCCCTTGGTGGCTTAATTGCTGGTCAAACGACCGCACATTGAATAGCTACGCGCAGAAATCTTCTCTCCACAGGGGGCACCTTGCCAATCACTCGAAGCGAACTAAAGGCCGTTGATAAAAAGGTTTGGCTGGCTGTTCTCGTTGCAGCTCTCGGGTACTTCGTCGACATTTACGACCTTCTTCTTTTCTCCATTGTCAGAGTTCAAAGTTTAAAAGATCTCGGTGTTGCAGAAGATGCGCTCCTCAACAAGGGCGTGCTTTTGATTAACATTCAGATGGCCGGGCTTCTTATCGGTGGAATTATTTGGGGAGTTTTGGGCGATCGACGCGGACGTCTGTCCGTTTTGTTCGGATCGATCATCATGTATTCCGCTGCGAATTTCTTGAACGGTTTTGTTCAGAATATCGAACAGTACGCGATTCTTCGCTTTGTTGCTGGAATCGGACTAGCCGGTGAACTTGGTGCGGGTATCACGCTGATTTCTGAAATTATGCCTAAGCGTATTCGCGGTTTCGGAACAACGATCGTGGCTTCCGTCGGAATTTTGGGAGCCGTGTTCGGTGCGTTCATCGGCGACATCTTTAGCTGGCGCACGGCCTACATCATTGGCGGCGTGATGGGTTTTGCAATTCTCCTTCTGCGTGTGGGTGTTACGGAATCAGGAATGTTCCATAAGGCGAAAGAAAAGGCGGCTAGCCACGGCAACGTGATGATGCTTTTCAATAATCGAGCTCGCTTTCTTAAGTTTCTCAACTGCGTTTTAATCGGAATCCCGATTTGGTATGTTGTCGGGATTCTTCTGACCTTCGCGCCAGAGTTCGGAAAAGCCTTTGGCATGG
>JAXMMN010000706.1:0-5767 GCA_034366485.1 Bdellovibrionales bacterium | reverse complement strand
GGATCGCGAAGATCTCGATGCCAACAGCCTATTCGGAATACATCTCGTCTTTAGCAGACGAATTGCTCGATTCAAAGCCGACCGATTCAGTGACTCTTAGCCGTGTGTCGATGCGCCTTCAAGAGCTTGGCAAAAAGATTGCCGTTGAAACGTATCCACTTCCAGCTTACATCGCGTCTTCTTGGGGTGATACCGCACTCGAGCTTATTCTTCGCTCGGTGCAGGGTGAGCGCGTTTTTGGAAAAGGTGAGTTTGAGAATTTGATCGGAATGATGCGGTCGCGGCAGCTTCAGGGTGCAGCAGGCCAGTGGCTTTCGATGGAGCGACTTCCAAGCGCTAAGTACGCTTCTCACTATTTGGAAATTTCCAGTCTTTTGATCACAAAACTTCGCGCCGTCGGTCTTTCAAAAGAATCAGGGGAAGTGGCAAAGCACATCGCTCAGATGGCTGCGCCAATTCAAGGAGCGAAAACCAACCTAGAAGGTCTTTACACTTTAAAGGCAGAAGATGGTTCGGGCTTCACTTTCTCCGTGATTCGAGCGCGATCGAATTTGATTTATGCGACCTTGGAAATGGAGCAAGGGTACGTCACGCTTGGCTTCTTCAACGTCACCTACGATGTCGAACGTCAAAAGTACTTCGCCAGTCAGCGTGAACCGGATCTCGATTCAACTGGAAATCCCACGATTTCATTTGTGGTCTCTGAAAAGGGTGAGATTGAAGTTGATGCGCCAATTGCGGCAACGGGTTGGAGAAAACTAAAAGGAAAGAAAACGGCCGAGTACACGAACTTTCTCGACGATCAAACTGCCAACTTAAATCCAACAGAAGGCGAGTGGGAAGGCGAGATGCAGTTTAAGAGTATGGTTTGGAATGTTCGCTTGGTTGTGTCGAAATTTGCCGGCTACTCAATTGGTCGACTCACTTCCAATCAAGGTGTCGCGATCGATTTCCAAACGGGCACTCCTGGCGAAAACGGTGTGATTTATTTGACCACCGGAAAGCTTCCGCACTCTGGTTGGGTTCACTTGCGTGCGATCCGGCGCGGAGATTTCCTTGAGGGTCAAATGATCGCAGGCGCAGGCACGACGGTCCCATACTTCAAATTGAAAAAGGTGAAGTAAATGTTGATGCAAAACTGGTTTACGAATTTGACGAGAGCAGCGGCAGTTGTCCTCTCCCTGTCAGTAATGGCGCCTGGGATTGGTATAGCTGCACCGAACGCATCAAAAGTGAAGGTGAAGGGCTTCAACCTTTCGGAAAGCGACGGCTTCGTGTACGACGCTGTCACGACAGGTGCACCGACACCGGCCATGATTGCGGTGGACGAGGCGGCCCGCCTCGGTTCGAATCATGTTATCCTCAATGTGCGCGGTAAAATGGTTGGACCTACTTCTACAGAAGTAGTTCCCATGACGGCCCCGGCAGAGCGATCCAATGAAGCTCGCCGAATTGCTCGACTTGCCAACTACATTCGGTCCAAAGGAATGACTGTCGGCATGCGGCCAATTTTCTTTGTCTTCGGACCAAACGGCGAGTTTCCCTATACGGAGAAGCTTGCAAATGGGACTTCGAAAGTTTGGTGGCATGGCAACATTCAACCGTCAGATCCAGATCGATGGTTTGAAAGTTTCCGTACCTTCCTCGATCAGTACATCACTGTGGCTCGCCTTGCGAAAGCCGAAGAGTTCACGATTGCAGCAGAGCTCTATTCGATGACTGTCGGCATTGAGGATCAGTGGAAAGCTCAACCCTACGGGTTTCCCGGTCGGTGGCTTGAACTTTTGCGCTATGTACGCGGTAAGCTTCCAACTGCGCGCTTGATGTATGATATCAACTTCACCGACGATTCGAACTCGGAATCCGGTTTTGCACGATCAGGGGGAGAGCTTGAGCGCTGGCGATACCGCCTTGCCGATCTCGCAAATCCAACGCGTCCCGAAGAATTAAAGATCTGGAAAGATCTGGTTCAGTTTTGGACGGAGCTGGATGCCGTTGGTCTTGATATGTATCGAAGTCTTGCGTCGTCGAAAGATGTATTGGCGACGAATCGCGCCGACCTCACTCGACAGCTGAAAACCCGAACGGATGTCTACACAACTCAGCTAGACACCGCTTTGCTTGAAATTTCGCTCGTGACGAATGTTGAAAAGCAAATCATCCTGAAAGAAGTTGGCTATCGGTCGATTGAAAAAGGCTTTATTGAGCCCTTTAACTATGCGAGCGCCAGCGGTGTTGTAAACATCGATCATCAGGCAGCGGCTTACGACGCGTTACTCGCCTCGTTTGCTCGATCGAATTGGTCTTGGTTTCAAGGAGTCGTTTTCTGGGACATTCAGGTCGACCCAAGCAAAAAGGGACCGAAAGATCTTGGTTTTTCGCCCGTGGGAAAACCGCAGACGGAAGCGATCGTGATCGACTACTTCAAAACAATGTAACAGTCGTTTTTTTTCTACTGTTCGCCTTGGGCGCCTGTACATCGGTGCCCAAATTCTCGAAAGAAGAAAGTATTCCGCTGGATGCGGCAAGTTGGGAAGTCGTTTACGACGGCGACGGCCGCGTTCAATTTTTGAACAATGGCATCTTCTTTCAGCCTCGTCCTCCCAGGCACCAACAAGACACAGTCGCCGCACTTTTGGTGTCGCGGTTCACGCCACGAAAAAACGAGTACAGACTTCGAGTTCGTTATCGCGTTGATCGTCAGCTTCGGCCTAGCGAAGGGGCGAGCGGTTCTGCACCAAGACCGTGGGAAGTCTTTTGGCTATTCTGGGGATACCAAGAGGGGCGCACGCCGACATCTAAGCAAACAAACTATTTCATCTTCAAGCCTAATGGAGTCGAACTTGGTCGCGCCTTTGAAGAGACAGATCAGATCTTCTTGTCGACGGCAGATGACCCGCGCCTTCTCATGGGAAAATCCTATGAACTCGTTCTTACCCGTATCGGTGAACAAGTTGCGATAGAAATAGACGGTCAGCCCGCTTTGAAGTTTACAAATCTCTCTTGGCCTCAAGCTTTGTATGAGGCAAATGGAAAAATTGGACTCTATGTCGAGGATGCTGCAGCAATTGTTCAGGGCGTGTGGATTTCTTATCGGTGACAAACTTGCCCGTTCTTTGGCCCTACGTCTGGTCATTCCTCATCGTTCGTCAAAAAATTGACTAAATTCGCCCTAAAATAGGGCCTCACTATCTGAAGTCCAAGCCAACTGTTTGACTCAGGTTTTTTGTGAAAACTCTGAGAGACTAAGAGAACAGGTGCAGTCGCAATTTCCAGGAGGGCAGTTGGCGGGCATTCGCTTCGGATCTATCAACACAGGGCTTCCGCCGAATATCGTCGATCAATTGATCGAGGCGGAACGCATTCCTGTGAAGCAGCTCGAAGCTCGCAAAATGAAGTCCGAAGAGAAGATGAAGCTCGTTGAAGATCTTCAAACAAAAGTTGGAGACATTCGAAAAAATTTAGGAGAGTTGGCGAACACTCGAGGCTTCACGGACGTTAAACTGACATCGGGAGATCCAAGTGTGATCAGTGGAACGGTCGACCCGGCATCCTATACGCCAGGCAACTGGAACGTTGAAGTCATGCAGTTGGCGCAAAAGGCTTCCGTTAAAACAAATGGCTTTCCCGATAAGGATAAAACGGAAATCGGAATCGGATATTTTCGGTTCCAGACTCCCGACGGAAACAAAGACGTTTATATCAACAATAATAACAACACCCTCGAAGGCGCAGCCAAAGCCATCAACCAAGCAGGCATCGGCGTGCGAGCAAGCGTGATCAACGATCGAAAAGACGCGGACAATCCGTGGAAGCTCGTGCTTTCCTCGGATGGAGTCGGCACAGACAAGTCTGTCGAATACCCGCGACTTTATTTTCTCGACGGTGATCAGGACATGTACTTCGACAGTGAGGTCGAGGCCAAAAACGGAGTCGTTAAAGTCGACGGCTTTGAAATGGAAATCGGCGACAACGTTTTGAAAGATGTCATTCCAGGCGTCACGCTTGAACTGAAGCAAGCATCGCCGGGGCGCGCGGTGAATCTGACGGTGAAAGAAGATTTGGAAGTTGTCAGTGGCAAGATCAAAGGCTTTGTCGATGCACTGAATAGCGTTCTTGGATTCATTCAAACGCAGAACAAAATGACCAAAGAAACTGACACGACAAAGACTTTGGGCGGCGACAGTATTCTGCGCTCGGTCGAATCCCGTATTCGGCAGATGATTCAAAATCCACAGTATGGGTTAAAGGGAAGCGTTCGATCGTTGAATCAATTGGGAATCACGTTTAACCGCACCGGAACCTTGGATTTCGATCAGAAAAAGTTCAATGCGGCCTTGGCCGCGAATCCAGAGCACGTCCAAGAGTTTTTCGCTGGAGATGGCTTCTCGACGGGATTCATTGCGGCCGTACGACGAGAAGTCACAAATCTTACGAACCCAGGTTTTGGACCGCTCAACAATCGAGCTCGTGGACTAAAGACGCAGATCGATCAAATGGATCAACGAATCGAACAGAAAGAGCGTCAGCTGGTGAAGAAGGAAGAACAGCTGAGAAACAAGTTTGCAAAACTTGAAGAGACCATGTCGCGAATCAAGGGACAGGGCGCACAAGTTTCAGCGATCGCAAGCGGCGGATTTGGCGGCGGCGGTGGCGGAGCCTTTGGAATGTAATTGATTTTGATGCAATGAGTTTGAAGAACGAGAACGAGAACGAGAACGGGATCAAACGAGAATGAAAAACGCGTATCAGAAGTACAAAACCACCTCGATTCAAAGTGCAGGCCGAGAAAAGCTGCTGTTGATGATGTACGAAGGTGCCATCAAGTTTACGAAGCTGGGAATTCAGGCGGCAGAAGAAAAGCGGATCGCAGATCGCGGCATGAACATCGGGCGGGCCTACGACATTGTGATGGAGCTCAACAACACCCTTGATCACAATGTTGGTGGCGACATCTCGAAAAATCTTGAGCAGTTGTACATGTATATTACTGAGCTCTACACAAAGGGCAATATCAGCGGCAGTCCCGAGCCCCTTCGCGAAGCATTGAAGCTTCTCGAAACCCTCTATGATGGGTGGCAAAAGGCTGTTGAACAATTGAAGAAAAACCAAGGCGAAAAAGTCGGCTAAGCAGCCAAGACGGTACCAGGAGGGTGCATGCAGAATTCATCGGAAGGTTCTAACCAGGGCGCAGCTCAAAAATTGATGGAGCTCTTGGACGAGAAGAACCAATATCTTGAACGCTTCTTCGAGCTCAATGAGTCGGAGTTGCTAAACTTTGCAGATGGGTATTTCGACAATGTCGAATCCTTCTATCAGGCGCGAGAAAAAATTCTCGACATTGTTCGATGTATCGATGCGCTGGTAGACGATGAAGTTGCACTCATTTCTGATGATGGCGTTTCTCAGTCGATGCGAGCAGAGATGAAAGATTTGATGGCTCAGAAAGACAAACTTGCGAAGCAGATTTTGGCGCAGGACCTTCAGGTTCTAGCGGCAATCGAGACTGAGAAGTCGAATATCATTCGCGAGCTCAAGAGTACGGGGCAAAATCGAAAAGCGGTTGCTGCCTATCGCTCTGGTCCTGCTGGTCACCAGCTGGACGAAGAGGTCTAGACCGTCAACAGGCCGACAGTTTACCGTCAAGTTTTGCGGTGCCAGCGTAGGCACCTTATTCGATCAAGCGACCGAGCGAACACTTAGCTGCTTTCAATTCAAAAGACTCGACTTCGATCGAGTCTTTTTTTTTGACGTCATGAATCGAAAT
>JAXMMN010000705.1:0-4391 GCA_034366485.1 Bdellovibrionales bacterium | reverse complement strand
CTGCGATTTAGGCATTCAAGACTACGTGCGAGGTTGGCGAACAGTTTTGGAACGTATGGTTTTTTTGCGGATGGCTTTTTTTCGAAGACCGACATTAGTAATCAAGCTGTCGTTGAATTGCTTTGGCGAAAGTCGAACATCACCATTTGCCATCAACGGCTCAACGTATTTTTTGGGATCCATTGGATGCTTTGTCACTGTCGACTTGAACTTTTTTGAAAGCGACTTCAGATGATCCGCAGTCACGGGTTTTTTGAAACTCGTTCCTTCCGTTTCGACTTTGGGCTGTCCAATCACGACTTGCTGATAGTCCTCGCCTTCAGGTACCCGAAACGGCCAGGAAGGTTGCATTCGGGCGATTCGATAAACGGCGTAAAGAAGTACCGCGAACGGAAATAGGCTAGAGCCAGTCAACGATGTCTTAAAAAAGATCGATCTGAGAATCGTCAACACGACGGTCCCGATAATCACAAAGCGCCAAAAGCCGATCGGCTCGCCGAGCTTGCCGCGTTTCATTTGATCCAACATGAATTTATGAACCCACTTTGGCTACGATGTCTCAAGCTGAGAATGAAGGACTCGACCAAGGGCCCGCTGGTTGAGCGAAATGATGAAAGTTTCGCGAGATTAAAATTGGGCAATTCCCATTCCCTGCCGATATGTAGACGGATGGAACCACACGTGAAAATCAACAATCCCGGCAATAGTCACACAATTCAAAACATCTTGCAGAGCTTCGTGCATCGAGCGTCGCAAGTCGTGTTCGGTAAAGAGCGCGAAATCCAACTGGCACTCGCCTGCCTTTTAGCTCGAGGTCACCTCCTCGTCGAAGATGTCCCCGGCGTCGGAAAAACAACGTTGGTCAAAACTCTTGCTCAACTTTTAAACCTGCCGCTCACGCGCGTGCAATTCACAAACGATTTGTTACCCGGCGATCTTTTGGGAGGCCGAATTTACGACAGTCGTTCCGGCCAGTTTACGATGGTTAAAGGGCCGCTCTTTTCTCCGTTCATTTTGGCGGACGAATTGAATCGAGCAACGCCAAAGACTCAGTCGGCCTGTTTGCAAGCGATGGAAGAACGGCAAATTTCCATCGACGGCGAGACCTACAAACTACCAGAACCATTTTTCGTTATTGCCACTCAGAATCCAAGGCAGCAAATCGGAACCTACCCCCTGCCAGAGTCCCAGCTCGATCGTTTTTTGATGCGGATTGGTCTGGGGTATCCGGATCGTCAATCAGAGCGTAGGCTTTTGCGCGACGGCATCACGGCCGGCGGCCCAAGCGATCGGATTGAAACTCTCGAACCAGTTTTTGATGCCGCTTCGCTGGCCTATCACCAAGCCGCTGTCGACGAGATTCACCTTTCAGAAGCCCTCGTTGATTACATTCAAGCCATAGCAGGAAAAACTCGGGAGAGCGGAATTTCTGGTGAAGGCCTATCCCCGCGCGGTGCACTTGCACTCGCAAGGGCATCTCGCGCTTGGGCCTATATTCAAGGCCGAACCATGACGCTTCCTGAAGACGTGCAAGCTGTTGCTGTTCCAGTGATGTCGCACCGGTTGAATCCGCCCGAGGATCCGTCTGGCGAATCTGGACGCCGAAAGGCAGAAGATGTCTTGGCTCAAGTTAAAGCCATCTAATCGGATTTATATCATTCCGACCAAGTTCGGTGCCGCGTTCGCTGCAGGCACCGTTTTTATGCTTTTAATTGGCGCGGCCTATCAAAACAATCTCGTTAATCTTCTCGGGTTTTTCATGCTGGCCATTTTATTCACGGCTATGTTTGCCACCAACAATAACCTAAAGGGCGTCGAGATTTCGCGAATCGAATCTGTTCATGGCTTCGCAGGAGAAACTTTGCCCATTTCGATCGTCGTTCGAAATCGCGGGCGCAGTTCAAAATCAAATCTCGAATTCACAGTTCGTGGATTAAAAAAATCGGCACAGTACGACGCGAGAATGATTATCCCCCCGGCATCGGACTCTCGACTTCTTGCAACCTTCCACGCTCCCGAACGAGGCCGACACCCTCTTTCAAATTTCATTCTTTCAACGACCGCACCTTTTGGACTCTTCTATTCATGGCAAATCGTTGCAACTGAAGCCACCGCGACCGTTTATCCAAGACGAATGGGCGATCGGCAATGGTCGACGGAAGTGGGTCGGAGTACCGGAGAATTCAAGCGCGCAAGTGGAGCTGAAGACTATAAGGAACATCGTAGCTACCAGCCTGGAGACAATCTCCGAAGAGTCGACTGGCAAGCCTATGCGCGTGGCCGCGGGCTAATGACCAAAGAATTTGACGAGGCCGCGAATTCCGGACTTCATTTTGATTTTCATCGTCTTGCTGATTTGCCGTTTGAAAAACGCCTTGAACAACTGTCAAAGTGGATCGATTTGGCTATTCAAAAAGGCCAACCGTTTACAATCTCACTTCCTGACAAACACCTTGGGCCCGATCAAGGACTCGTATTTGCGCACAAAGCATGGTCAGAACTTGCAGACTTAAAACGCGAGGCACACTAATGGCACTCCAAGCCCGCGCTGACATGGAACTTTGGGACAGGCCATTTCAAACACTCCTTTTGGCTGTTCTTGCCGTCAACATCGCCTCGCACGTTTTTCATGTTCCATGGTGGATTCTCCTCCTCAGTACGATTTCACTCGGTTGGAAGTTAGGCCACTTGTACAAAGGCTGGGTGCTTCCGCCAAAGAGATGGCTCTATTTGTCAGCAGCCGTTGTCGGAACGATTGTCATTTGGGAATACAAGACTGCCTTTGGGCATGAAGCCGCAACTCCAACTTTGGTTTTCCTCGCTTCGATTAAACTGCTCGAAACAAATCGCGATCGCGACGCGATGTTTGTCATCATAACTAGCTATTTCCTTTTGATGGCTCATCTACTTCACTCGCAATCTCTAGCCTCTACCTTCTTCATGGCTTTTGATGTCGCAATCATCACCATTCTCATGTACCAGCTTCACCGCGCAGATCGCCGAATTTCTTCGACGTCCCTGAGACCCGTCGTCCAACTTCTCGTGCTAACGATTCCGATCTGGCTCTTGCTTTTCATTGTTTTCCCTCGTTTCAATTTAACAATGTTGCGAACAAAGCCACCGGTTCAGACGGTCGGGTTTAGCGAAGAGCTTTCTCCAGGCAGCGTTGCCAACCTAGCACAATCAAATGAAACTGCATTTCGAGTAAAATTTCTTTCAGGCCCCAAGCGAAACCCTGAACTTCTCTACTGGCGAGGAGCCACTCTTTATCACTCTGATGGACTTCACTGGAAGCCACGGACGGAAGCCGAGCTTCAAAGTCAAAGCTCAGATCTAGCGTCCTTGATGTTGGGAAAGAATTCGGAAAAGGAAATCGGTTCCAATGCCTCTTTAAAAGAAAAGGTACTTCGCTATCAGGTGATTGCAGAGCCCTCGTCCGGCCGTGCCGTTTTCACCCTCCCTCGCGTCGTGAAGTTCGAACCCGCAGGAGCCATGCTTTTTCAGCGCCCCTTTGTGACGAAAGAACTTATGGTTAGACTCTCCACAACACGTTCCGACCATATGACTTATTCAGCTGCATCGGTGCTTGAAGATGAGGGCGATTTAGAAACAATCGATGCACAGACATATCGCTTAGCCACCGCACTTCCAAAAAACCTGTCGCCACGAGTGATCAATCTCTTCGAAGAACTCGCAAAACAAATCACATCGCCCCATCAAGCAGTAAGAAAACTCGACGAGTGGTTTCACGCTCAAGATTTTCGGTACACTCTCGAACCCGGCGCAGCCCAGTCCAAGAATCTGGATGACTTTTTGTTCACCGGAAAAAAGGGTTTCTGTGAACATTTTGCGAGCGCAAGTGCAGTACTTTTGCGAGGCATGGGGCACCCGGCGCGCGTCGTGGTTGGCTACCAAGGTGGGCGCATGAATCAACTTTCGAACGCCCTAATTGTACAAAGTCGCGACGCCCATGCCTGGGTCGAAGTGTGGTACCCGTCCCGCGAAAATCCCCGTGAAGGACGGTGGTTGACGTATGACCCGACAGCACTGATTGCGCCACTTCGGCTGCGAATGGGTGGGGACTATTTTGATCTCACCGAAGAACAGCAGTTAAACGGCAATATCGAGGATGTCGAAATGCTAAAGCTGCAGCAAAACCTCGCTATTCGAGCTCTTCAACGTGTTGATCAGATATGGGACTACGCCCAAATGTCTTGGACTCAATTTCTGCTGAACTACGATCGCAGCGGTCAGCAAAATCTTCTCAATGAGTTGCTAAAAGTCTTTGGCCTCAAAGCAAGTCCCGCAATTCTCACAGTGCTCATTGGGATCTTACTCATGATTATGCTTCGGCTGGTTTTCATTTGGAACAATCGCGCGCCGTCCGATTC
>JAXMMN010000704.1:0-1797 GCA_034366485.1 Bdellovibrionales bacterium | reverse complement strand
GGTTCAACCGTTCGCGACTTCGAGGACGGAGTGACAGACCGAGATTCGGTGCGAGGTTCTGCTGAAAGCGTTGTCATGGGAAGCTCCTTAGCCAAATGAAATGTTCGAGAGAGCGATGCTAGAGATCTGGTTCAAATTTCTGTGCGTAGATCGTCGTACAGCGAAAGCAATGCGGGAGGCGCCTTTTCTTTTTCGTGAAAGGCAAAAAACCGTTTCAAATCGTCCAGAGCGCGGGGCCTATTGCCAAGCCGTGAATTCAAAACGGCACGATCGGCCCAGCGAGAAGTCTCGCTTGGCTGAAGCGCGATGATCGTATCGAGAATCGAAAGCTGTTGTTGAAGCGTTTCTAAAGTGCGGTCTCTCTCGAGCGAAACAAAAAGTTCAGTGAGTGCAGTCGTCAACGCTTCCGCAAAGGTTTTTCGGAAAAACCCTTTTGGCGCACTCTTGCACCAGGGCGACCAGGTTTCGTCTTGGACCTGTTGTCCTTCGACTTGTAGATCGTAGAGAAAAACCCGGCCGTCGTCTTGAACGGGAATCATGCGCACGACCTCGCCCGGAACGCCGTGCACGATTTCGATGCGCGAAAATTGAGGCTCTACATCAAAGGCGCGGCAAGAGGCGGTGAAAAGTTCTGCCACCCAGCCATAAAGCATGGCGAGAAGTGCAGGTGGGGCAAGGCGCTTTGCGATCACGGTCTCAAGCGCGGCTGGACCAAGTTGTCGGCGGAAGCCTAGGTCCTCAAAAAAGATTTCGTTCAGGAGATCAATGTGTGACTGATTTGTTTCTTTGACGTCCAAGACCTTGCGGTCGATCAGGGCAGAAACTTCCCAACGGAAAAATTTCAAACGGCGATCGAGATCCGAAATTGATTTTTCACTAGTTTGGGCGGTTGCACAAACGGCGTACTCTCGAAGCGGTCCTTCCCAGGAATCGGTCGCCGCCCAGATTGCGATTTGTGTCGCGGCTCGGGCGCGCTTGGTTTTCTCTTCGGAGGTGTCACCAGTCATATGGTCTGGGTTACTGAAGGCGAAGAGGACTTGAAAGTAGCAATGCGCCAAGTCGCGTTCTTGACGCCGCTTGCCACGAACCTGGGACATTTACGAGACTCTAAGGAGTGGGACAAGACTACAAGCCGCCAAAAAAATCTGAAGACTTAAAAAGCGCGAGCCACGAAGAGCTCCTTGGACGAATTCAAGAGCTCGAAATCGAAGTGGCTGCTCGCGAGAAAGATCTATCTGTCTTTCGAAGCCAATTGGCGCAGGCCAACATGACTCTTGAGGGGCTGATTTCCAAGGTTGCCGAGGAAGTAAAGACGGCGGCGTTGATTCAAAAAGTTTTGGTCCCCACTGAATTTCCCAATATCCCTGGCTTCGAGTTTTCCACAAAGTTTGTTCCGAGCCCGATCAGCGGTGGGGATTATTTCGACATTTTCGAGCACGAAGATCGGCTGAAATTTGGCGTCGTCCTGGCAAGTTCAAACGGCTATGGGATGTCCGCTCTTCTTTTGAGCGTTTTATTGCGGGTTACTGGGCAAAATGAGGCCAAGCGAGGCCTTTCGCCGGAGAAGCTTCTTCAGGCCGTGGCCGTCGAATTGGAGCCAAGTTTTGGATCCGGCCCCAAAGGGCAAGACCGCGCGAATGTTTTTTATGCGACGATCGATCGTCGCAATTTGCAGATGAATTATTCATCGGCGGGACTTCTCTTTGGTGCGATTTTAAGGTCAGGGGACCGGACGATCGAGCGTTTAAAATCGGCGGATGGTGCGATCGAAAAGGGTCGCCATTTGACCGAGGGGAC
>JAXMMN010000703.1:0-3467 GCA_034366485.1 Bdellovibrionales bacterium | reverse complement strand
TGCGCTTTCCGCCCCAATCTCTCATGTCTCTTTGAAAAACTCGGTCTGAGAAATTGTCATGGCAGACAGGTTTTCCTCGCAGACTTTGAAAGATCGTCTTCTCTTGATTTGGCTTCCGCTTACCTAGAATCGCTAAGATCTCTGTCTTTAGTTCCTCGCTACATGGAACCACTCGTGCCCGTTTACTTTTTGGGTCCCGCATCTTGTTTAGGACCCGGTCAAATTGCCTTCGAACATGGATGAGATTTCGATCAAGCGAAAGGTCACTTGATTTTAGTCCCCATATTTCCCCAGCTCTTAAACCAGTATTTAGCGCAAGCAGGTAAGCGACATAGATCCAACGCCGGTTTGATTTTTTCGAGTACCTTTGATTGGCAAACGACAAAAATGAACCAGCTTCCTCCATTGACCAAAAGAGCATCTCTTTCGAGCTCTTTCTTAGCTTTCTAAAGCCAAGGCTCGGATTTCGCTCAATCCTCCCAAGTTTATGGGAGTGAGAGAGGATCGCAGTAATGATCTCGGTTTTCCTATTTACCGTTGAGTTAGATAGGCCTTTTGCTATCTCTTCTCTTTGAACTAAATAGAGAAACTCTTGATTTACCTTTGATATCTCTAGCTCACTAAATCGCTTCCTAAATTCTTCGATCACGGCTTTCGCTCGCTTTTTGTGGCCAGGGGAGAAGTGGAGCTCTCTTTCCCTAAACCACATTTCCGCTTCCGAAATGAAAAAGCGCTTTGTGGCGTTTTCAGCCGAAATGCTTGGGGCTAAGCCTGTCTCAGTTCCGCCTTGAATTTCAGTGTTTTGACTTTGAGTCTTTGTCTTAAAGCCGCCGAGATTTCGCCTTTGATATTTGAGATCATCAAGACAGTCTTGTGCGTCTGACTTCTTCTCGAATCGCTTAAATATCCGTCTACTCCCACGGCCATTTTCATAAACTCTAATTTCCCAACGTACTTCGCCGGTCGGAATAACTACTTTTTTAATCATTCTTTGTTCCCATTTCTCCTGGGGCTAGAGCGAACGAAGTGCAAACTAGTGTTGGAACTTAGTTTGAGACTTTTGTCTGATCTTCCACCCAGGTTTTGAGAACCTTCGTGCGAACAAAGAGCTTTCGATTCAGTTTTACAAATAGACCTTTCGGTACTCCGCGCTTCTTTCCTCGATACTTCCAGTCGTAGACTGTTGAAGTCGAGATCCCAAGAAGCTTTGATACCTCATCAGGCCTCATCCATCCCTTTTCATTATCAAAGAACAGCTCTCCGGCGTTTGACGCTACTTGATTCTCTTTCATCTTAAAAGCTCCTTTGTTTTAAATTTTGTCGTGTGCGATCTGTTGTAAAAACCGAAAGCAAACTAGGTTGCTTCCCTGATCACTTCCGATTCGATTTCGCGGCGCATGAGTTTTCCGATGAATTGATCTAAGGTGATTTTCCCATTCTTTGCTTGATAGCTCTTATGAGCCATCAAGAGCCGGTCTTTTTCTGAATATGAACTTAGCCTTAATGTCGATAGATCAGCCTCTGTGACCTGCTTAATGGCTAAAGAGAGAATCTCTGATTCTTTGATTTTTCGGCCAAAGTCTTTCTTATTAGCTTTTTCTTTTAGCTGAGAAAGAAGCTTTGCAGTCTCTTGGTTGACTTGTTTGAGGAAAGTCTGTTTTTTAGCGCGTTTTGGTTTTGGCTCTGTTTGGTTTTCTACGTTCATTTTAAGCTCCTTTTTGGTTGTTCTAGGATTAAGACTTTGATGAGGCTTGGTCCCTTTAAGATCGAGTACTCAGGTGCTGCCCTTACTTTTTCTGCATAGCGATCCGCTGTGCGAGTAAGAGCACTTCCGAGCGCTTTTTTAGAATTAGTATCTAGGGACCGTTCGTCAGTTTGATTCCCGAACGCACCAACTTGGCGATTAATGGAAGAATCCACAAAGCCACTGGCTGCAGCAGCTGACAGTTCAGCTAGGAAGAATTTCGATTCTCCCGAAATGTATTCGCCTAAAAGGCCAAGAGTTCCTTCTTGGTCTAGGGCGCTTGCTTTCACTTCAAAGATTTCAGAAGAGGTATTGAGCCTTGCGGTTTTGAAATCGATTAGAATTCGTTTCGAGTTTTTCTCGAGAGTCGCTTCGCCTATTAGAATGATGTCTCGACGTTTATCGTCCGTGAGCATTGCCGATACAGGTGCTTTGCCGTCGTTAAAGGCTAAGACACTTTGAGTGATGTGCGCTGACTTAATCTCACCAGGTTTTAGAGAATCAATTTCTCTTGAGACTGGTTGAATAGGGGTGACGATAGGGTTTCCAGAAACGATCTGTGCCCACTGCGGCCCCCAAGCCGCCGCTTTTTGCCGCGCCAGAGCGGCCGCTGTAGAATTATCAGCCGTTGCCTTAATGCGATATTCTTCCACCTTCTCACGAAACAGAGGTGTTTTCGCAAAAGCGGTAGCAGTGACCAAAAGAAAAGTTGTTAGCGAAAGTGAAGTCGCAGAGAGGGACCGTAGCGAAGGTGGGGGATAGAAGGAGGTGGGAGTAGAATTGTTTGGCGATTTCATTACTCGATCCTCCCTTGGTGAATGGTTCTTGATTTGTTTCCGTTTGAATTCGCTCTGTTAGTTTTTTGATTTTCAGAAATAAACGCTGGTGCGCCATAGGCACCTCGAACTTCTACGAGATCTTGATGACCTTTTGTCACAGGAATCACATCAAATATGAAAGTCCGTTTTGTGGTTCTAATAATGAGGTTTGTTCTATATGCCTGCGGCTCAATCCAAAAGAGCGTTAGCTCAGTTGGATCAGAACTTGATAATAGGACTTTTAATTTCCTTGGAGCTCCAACTTTAGTTTCAGCAATGGCTTCAGGCAGTTTTAAGACTGAGATTCTACCTGGACCTATTCGAAGCTCTGTGGATTTACCTAAATCCACATTTGTTCTTGAGATCGAAGCCGATGCATTAGCCGAAAGCAAAATTTGAATTAGGCATGCGTAGGTAATTGAAACGATGAATTTACTGCACTTCATCTTTTACCTCCGTAATTTCAATGGGCCATGGATTAGTCTCAGTTCGCTCTTGTGGTCGAACCTTCAAATTGACTTTGAGGTTTGTCGTGATTGATTCGATTCGTTTTGTGATTTGGAGTTGAAGCATAGCTTCAACGGTCTCTTCATTAATGAGATCGATGGAAAGAATCTTTGCTGTTTGAACGAGCGGCTCTGTTTTAAGACGCTCATTGATTTTTAGAAGATTAGGTCGTTTTTCATCCCATAGACTTTTAGCCATGAGGTCGCCTGCAAGACTGATTTTCTCGGCATGAGTACTTGGCGAGAACTCGTAGTAATTCGAAATAAAGCTTCGGACGAAGCTTGTGATCTCTTTTCTTTTAACTGCCTCGTTTGATTGTGAAATTACGTAGGATGCTTCGTCAGCGACGCCAATTAGGATCGTCTTCTCGGTCTTTAAGAGTGCGACTGCAGTTGCCG
>JAXMMN010000702.1:0-5062 GCA_034366485.1 Bdellovibrionales bacterium | reverse complement strand
CTTGCTGGGCCATGACTCTCGCCATCTTGTGCCCCGTCACTGTGTCCATCGCCGCCGAAATCACCGGTGAGTTCAGCGTAATTCCGCGCGCAAAATGGGATCTTGTTGTGACGGCTGACGGAATGACTTCCGAGTATTGAGGCACCAACAAAATGTCATCAAAAGTAAGGGCCAGTAAGGGTCGATCGAGGCTCATGAGGGTCGCTCCTGATGTTTTGCGGGGTTCTGATACCAGTCTTTGTACATGAGATAGTTGTCTGCAGATTTATCGAGGAACGCGAGTTCCTTTTCGTTCAAGGGCCGAACAGCTTTTGCCGGTCGACCAAGAATCAACCATCCCTCTAGCTGCTTGCTTGGATTGTTCGGGTCTTGAAAAGTTGAACCCTCAGTAATTAGGCTACCGGCGCCGACGATCGATTTGCTGGGGACATGTGCACCGTCCATAATGATCGATCCCATGCCGATCAAACAAAGATCGCCAATCGTGCAACCATGAATCGTCACCATGTGACCAATCGTCACGCGTCGACCGATTTTCGCAAAAGCTTTGTTGAACGTTCCGTGAACGACAGAGCCATCTTGAATATTGGTTTCATCGCCAATTTCTATTGGGCCAACATCGCCGCGAAGGACGGTTGAAAACCAAACTGAACAATTTTTTCCAAGTTTAACTTGGCCGATGAGGGCCGACGTTGGGGCAAGAAAGGTTCCTTCTCCAACTTCAGGAGAAGAGCCAAGGAGTGGAATCACACAAGGCGCAGGATGATTGGGCTTCATCCCTCGGCATTACATCATGTAGCCGGTCTTCTTGGAATCAATTTCGAGTTCTGGGAACGCTTCTCCCGCGGTCCCTGTCAAAAGACCCTCCTGGAGTTTCTCGAGTTCCTGATTCAGCACTCGGCACTGTGCAATAAACTCTTTTGTACTGAAAAAATGCACTTTGAGAGCCAAACAAAAACTAATGACTTCGTCCGCACGAACTCGAATAGCTCCGCCTGGTAGTTCAAGTCCTGCCTCAGTAGTTAGGTGTAAAACCGCGTACTGGTGATGCCCGACTCGATCGACGAAGTAGCAGCGACCGTGAGTGATTCCCAACCGGCCTAGGATCTGCCGAGTGACCGCATGCGGCGACCCGAGTTCACCTTGTCCGAGCTCCTGAAGCGCGACGGAAGCGTCCAGTGGATGCATCCACACTGGCAACGTTTCACCACTGGCCTCGTGCTTGAGCAAAAACACTGGCCTTGCCGAGCCTGGCATAACCATTACTCCTGACGGTACCAATGGAATCCAATCAGGCGCAGGAGCGTCGGCAACAGCGCTGAGGCCTGTCGACGGGATTGCCATAGCATCGATAGCCTGAGGTGCAGCCTTCGTAGATGACCGGGTCGAACGTGCCATGGAAACGACAGGCGCAGAGATGACCGGTGCGTTGGCGCGCGCAACCGAAGCTTTCTTCGAGAGCTTTTTTGGTGGAGTTTTCGGCGCTAAAGCTTTTCGCGACACTCTCGATTTTGAGCTCAATGCAGCTCCCCTCGCAGCACGGAAGGGAATGCTGTCACAACTTTTACTTTTGCTGTCTGTCCGATCAAGGTTTCTGGACCCGGTGCATAGACAAGCTTGTTCTGACTTGTGCGCCCACGCATCTGGCCATCGAGATCTGCTTTATTTTCAAAAAGAACATCGACAAGAAGGCCGGCTGACGACTTTGCCAACTCAAAACTAATTTCACGTTGACGATCTAGAAGCATTTGTAGACGTCGCTGCTTTTCGTCTTCTGGGACCTGATCTTCAAACCGCGCAGCTTTCGTGAAAGGCCGAGGACTGTATCTGAAAGCGTAGATATTTTCGTATCGAACTTCTTCGATAAGACTAAAAGTATCCATGAACTGACTTTCAGTTTCTCCTGGAAAGCCCACGATGAGGTCCGTCGACAACACCACACCGGGAATTCCCTCTCGAATCATGCGCACTTTATCCAGATACTCTTCGCGGGTGTAGCCGCGATTCATTCGCTTGAGGACTTCTGAGTTTCCGCTTTGCGCTGGCAAATGAATGTAGTCACAGATTTTACTGCGGTACTTTGCGGAAATATCGACTAGCTCTTGGTTGAAATCTTTTGGATGCGATGTCGTGTATCGAATTCGCTGAATGTACGTGTCTTCCGCGTGTACACGAAGCAGCTGGCCAAAATCCGCTCCGCAGCTACTTTTGTAGCTGTTGACGTTTTGCCCGAGCAACGTAACTTCTTTTACGCCCCGAGCGACCAGCTTCTGAATGTCAGAGAGTAGCTCTTTTAGGTCCCTACTTCGCTCACGGCCGCGCGTGAATGGTACCACACAGAACGTGCAGAAATTGTCACAGCCCTTCATAATGTTAACGAAAGTCGATACACCAGGATTTCGAATCATTGTTTCGACAGAGTAAGGGCGATCATTTTCGAAGCGAGCACTCAATTGTTTTTCGCCCGTCTGGTAGGCGCGCATGACGATTTCCGGAAGCTGATCAATCGCATCTGTGCCAAATGCAAAATCGAGAACAGGAATGTCCTTCAAAAGCTTTTGCTTTTCTTGTTGAGCAACACAGCCCCCGACACCGATCTTGAGATCTGGGTTCTTGGCCTTCATTTCCTTGTACTTACCGACTTCTGACCAAACCTTGTGGACCGGCTTCTCACGGACCGAGCAAGAGTTGATAATGATCAAAGTGGCCTTTTCAGGCGACTCAACGGGAACAAAATTCACCATCTCGAGAAGCGAAAGCATTCTCTCGGTGTCGTTTTCGTTCATCTGACAGCCGTAGGTTGAAATATAAACGCCCCGGCCGCGCCCAATGTCCTCAATCATCACAATTCTGCTTTCTAATAAAGAGCTTTGCCCTTTCGCTTTGAACCGCTTCGCGTTATAGTCCCCGTCGTTCTACCAAGTCAAATTAGGTTAAAGCCACATGACGCCAAGCCTAGAGGTTTTTTAAGAATGAATCCACGCCTGTCGACCCAGAAAACATGGACCACCTTGCCCCGTGAATTTCGCGAAAAAGCCGCCCAAGTTTTCGCTCAAAACTTTCGCAAAGAGAGCGTCAAAGGCGACTTCCTGATCGAAGGCCGAATTTACCCGACTGAGATCCTTATGCGAGCCGGCTACACCGAAAAAGGCCGCCTCAAACAGACCAATTTTGAAGTATCGATCGATCTCACAACAACCCCAGCCTCCGACCAGGCAGCCGACAAAACGGCAATGGACCACCTTTTCCTTGGGATCGACGTCCTTGGGAGTGTCTTCGAAACTCACTTCGAGCACCTGAACGAAGAGGAGTCCGATGACGTGGAATACCCATTTACTTGGGAAGAGTTTGAATTTGACGACCACAAAGTGCACCTTCGCTTCTCAACGGTTAACACACGTCTTGAAGACGAGGCCGATCGAATTTTAGGCCAAGGCGCACCTGGGCTCTTCAACGAAGACTCTGAGGCTTCTACGGACGCTATGACACGCGCTGAAATCGATTCGGATCTCGCAAAAGATGTCAGCCAAGCTATCCGAGACGGTCGCTATAAACCCAAGATGGATGTCGATGCGCCACATCAAGAGAGCGACGTTCACTAGATCTTCTTTCGTATTTTCAAACTTCACCTGACTGGTTGCACATTTTTAGAGCGCCTATGTATGACCTCCCTTGAATCGTGATTTCAAGGGAGAAACACATGCCACAGATCGTTCGGCTCTACTTCATCGTGCTTGCAACGATGTTAACAACTGCAACCGCTGCAACCGCAAATGCACGAGAGGTCGAACTTTGGTGTGAAACCGGCGACCCATCGGGCGTTGGCGAAATCGCCAGTGTTTCGTTTGACGACGACAAAGCGCAATCGGGACAACCAACCATGGTCACGGTTGAATGGAAAGACGGTTCAAAAACCAGTCGCTTTGCGGGAATGACGACGGAAAGGCGCGTGAGCTGGAACGGACTCTCGATTCGCTCACTTGAGTTTTCAATCAATCGAAAATCTTCTTTCGAAGTTCTCTTCAGTTTTCAAGATGACTTGTTTGCAGTCAGAAAAAAACGAAACAGGAAAGTCATTTCTGAACTTTCCTGCCAGCTATAGAACCATATTGGATTTATTTAGAAGCGATCGTCTTCTTCCGACCGGGCTCCGCCGCCGCCGGAATCGGAGACGCGCTGAATTTCAAACAGATCTGATTGCGACTCTTCATCGTCGAATTCTGCTTCCACTGCCGATTCGTCAATTTCGAGCTCTTGAATCGCAGCTAAGAAATCTTTTTCGCTGCGCAAATCCTTTTTTAGAATTTCTAGGAATTTGTCAGGGTAACGCGCAGTGAGTTCTTCGATGTAACGCTCGAGTTTACCTTCTTGAAGAATGTGACGACGAGTTTGGATGTTCTTCCAAAGTAGAATGTAGTGATAGCGGCAGTAGGCATCGACTTCCGCCAAACGATCGCAATCCTTAACTCGGCAGTATCGACGGCCGTCAGCGTCCGTTAGAACAACATCTTCCGCCTGATCGGGTTCTTCGATGACGATTGGCTTTGGTTCCGATTTTGTTTGAATGGCCTTAGGAGCCTTCGGCACCGCTGGCGCTTTTTCAACCACAGGCTTCGCAGCTTTTTCAGCTTTCGCGACAACAGGCTTTGTCGCCGGTTTCGCTGCCACGGCCTTTGCCGCAGGTACCTTTGCCGCGACTGGCATTTTTGTCGGCTTCCCGCCGGCCTTCACGTTAGTTTTGGCGATGGCTTTCGCCGCAGCCACTGGCTTTGCGACAGGCGTTTTCACTGATTTTGCACCGACGGACTTCAATAGTGGTGCTTTTGCTGGCGGCATTTTTGCCGCAGGCTTTTGCGGCGCCTTGCTTACCGGCTTAGCGGATTTAACCGCTTTCGCCGCTGGTTGAGCTTTTTTATCAGCTTTTGCAGCTTTGGTTGCTGTAGGTTTCTTTGCAGAAACTGGCTTCGCTTTCGGCTTTTGCTTTTTCATAGGTGGCTAAACTCGCCTATATCCGCCTGATTTGTCAAAGCCGCAAACCCGTCTTTTTATCGAATACGAATCA
>JAXMMN010000701.1:0-10459 GCA_034366485.1 Bdellovibrionales bacterium | reverse complement strand
AGCAACTGGAAGAAGTTATGAGAAGGCTTACGAACGGTGATGTGGTCGATCGCACTTCTTGTCACGATGATTTCGTCCTCATGCATGATCGATCCACACGGGCTTCCATCGACAGTCAAGATGGCGTTTTTACCAGCGATGCGTTCTTCTGAGGTTTGCATCAGCTGAAACTTCAATCTTTGATCGTCTGGGAAAATCAGTGGTCGACTGGTCAATGCGTGTGGACAAACCGGTGTGACAACGATGGATCGCGTGTCCGGGTGAAGAATCGGTCCGCCGGCCGCGAGGTTGTAGGCGGTTGATCCCGTCGGCGTTGCAATGATCAATGCGTCGGCTTTTAGTTGGCTGACTAGGTGTTTTTCACTGTGAATTTCAATATTAATCAAGTGCGTGACCGAGCCGCGCTCAATGACGGCGTCGTTCAGCGCAAGGTACTCTGCTCGAAGTTTTCCCTTGCTGCGGACTTCAATCGAAAGCATCGATCGAGGACGGAAATCCATTTTCCCGGCGAGGGTCGCGATGACGGTGTTGAAAAGGTCTTCGACGCGCGTTTCTGTCAGAAATCCAAGCGACCCCATGTTGACGCCAAGAACCGGAACGGCATGTTTTTCCAGCATGCGAACGGCGCCGAGGTAAGTGCCGTCGCCCCCCAGGACAACCACCAGATCCAAACGCTCAAGATCTTTTGAAGTCACTTGCTTAATTCCGCGACCAAGCTTCTGGCCAGGTGCTGCGAGAACTTCCGAGCCTTGCTCTTGAAGCCACGCCGCTAACTCTTCACCCTTTTGAATGGCAAGAGCCGTCGACGGTCGATAAAGAATTGCGATCACGCGACTATCTAAAGTTGAGCGCACTTTTTTTGACGATGTCTTCTTTGAGGTCTTGGCCATGTTAGATCAGTCCCTCACGTCTGAGCAGTGCATCCGGATCGGGTTCGCGCCCACGAAAACGTTTGTACAGCACCATTGGATCTTCCGAACCACCGCGGGACAAAATATTGTCGCGGAAGCTTTTTGCGACATCGCTATTGAAAATGCCTTTTTCTTTGAAAAATTCAAATGCGTCCGCATCCAAAACTTCGGCCCATTTGTAACTGTAGTAACCGGCCGAATAGCCGCCCTCAAAGATGTGCGTGAACGCCGCAGAAATGGAAGTTCCCTCGACGGGCTTGAACAACGTCGTCTTCGCCGTTGCCATTCGCTCGAACTGAAGCGCATCCGTGATCGACGCTGGATCTTGTGCATGCCAGGCCATATCGAGTGTCGCAAAAATTAACTGTCGCATAGAAAAGTAACCAGCTTGGTACTGGGAGCTCTTGCGAATCTTTTGGATGAGATCCTGCGGAATGACTTCGCCCGTTTGGTAGTGCTTCGCGAAAACGCCGAGTGCTTCTTGTTCATTCACCCAGTTTTCCATGATTTGCGATGGAAGCTCGACAAAATCCCAGTACACATTGGTTCCGCCGAGGGAAACGTACTGACATTCCGACAAGAGCCCGTGAAGGGCGTGGCCGAATTCGTGAAACAAGGTTTTCACTTCGTCAAGATTGAGAAGCGACGGAGCGCTAGCGGTTGGCTTCGTAAAGTTGCATACGATGGCGATGAGCGGTCGCTCGACGGCACCTCCTGGCTTCGCATTCCATTCGTAAAAACCTTGGTCGCGAAACGATGTCATCCATGCGCCACTTCTCTTTGAAGCCCGTGGAAAGAAGTCGGCGTAGAAGAGACCGATGTGACGGCCGGTAGCTTCTTCGGTGACTTCAAACGTTTTCACGTCGGGATGATGGGTCGGAATTCCGCTGACGGGTTTAAACGTCAAACCAAACAAACGCTTCGCATGTTCGAAGACACCATCGACCACTTTTTCGAGTTGGAAATAAGGCCGCAAGACTTCTTCGTCGAAGTCGTGCAGTTTCATTTTCAATTTCTCTGACCAAAATCCGTAGTCCCACGGTTCGAAGCTCTCGTCGCCAGTGGTGTCTTTCTTGAATTTGCGAACGTCGCTGAGATCACGATTGGCGGCAGGTGTGACTTTTTCAAGGAGGTTCGTCAAAAAGCGAGTCACGCCTTCTGGTGTCGCAGCCATGCGCTCTTCTAAGACAAAAGCAGCGTGAGTCGAGTAGCCGAGAAGTTTGGCTCGATTGTGTCGAAGCTTCGCGATTTCTAGCAGCACGCTTGGGTTTTCCTTGATGGCGCGCGCATTATACGCCTTCCAAAGTTGTTCACGAAGTTTTCGCTTTGGTGAATACGTCATGAACGGCACAAAGCTAGGGGCGTGCAAAGTGACAAGCCACTTTCCACTGAGGCCGGCCTCCGTCGCCGCTTCTTTGTAGCTCTCGATGGCTTGGGGCGGAAGACCTTCGAGATCCTCTTGGTTGTCGATCACAAGTTTAAATTCGTTGGTCGCCTTTAGAACGTTGTCGCTGAATTCAGGCCCTAGCGTGGAAAGCTTTTGATCGATTTCGCGCAACGCCGTTTTCTGTGCCTCATTGAGAAGCGCGCCATTGCGGATAAAGCTGCGATAAAGTTTTTCCGTTAAGCGAAGTTCTTCGCCTTTTAGGCCAAGGGATTGCCGATTGTCCCAGACTTCTTTTACACGACGAAAAAGTCCTGCATCCAGAAGAAGGTCACTGGAAAAGCTTGCGAGCATCGGAGAGAGCTCTTTGTTGAGAGCTTGCATTTCTGCATCGCTGTTGGTTCCGACGAGATTATAAAAAACTGTGCTGACATAGTGTACGCGTTCAGGCGCCGTTTCGATTTTCAAAATTGAATTCGCAAACGTTGCTGGCTCTTTGCTGGCACTGATGGCGGCAAAGCCTTCTTTGGCGATCCGAATTCCCTCGATCAGCGCTGGCTTGAAGTGCGCCTTTTCGATTTTGTCGAAAGGCACGGCGCCGAAGGGGTTTTTGGAAATTGTCAGCAGGGGATTGTTGGAGAGGTCTTGTGATGTCATAGACCTTCGGGTCTACCACAAATCAAATCCGGCGGGCCATAACGCGCCGCCTTGAATTTCGGAAAAAGTCGGCCATCGGAAAAACCTAAAACCGCAGTACGCTTAAAGCGTTTTAGAAGCCCTCGGTAATAAAATGAAGTGCCAGCGCTTGAACGGCCATGAACAAGAGCCAGGTCAAAACAGCGGCATGTGCCACTTCCGTGGTAGCTACGACATATTTTTTGGCAATTTTTGAAATGTTCATCGTGCGCAAACTCCGACATTCGTGTTTGGAGCTAGTGGGCGGCAATACGCGCGATCGCCACAGGTGTGATATCCAACGGTGCAGGTTTGACCAATCTGGCTTGCGCAAGAAAGTGTTGTTTGGACTTGTTGCTGAGCGATCTGGTGCCGGCGACCACGACGATATTGGGGAATAGGCTGCGGGTGATGGTAAATGACTGGGTTGTGTGCCACGTGACCGTAACCGGCGTATCCACCGTAACCTGCGAATGCAAAACCGGTTTGCTCCATTTGCCACCAAGCGATGTTGTGGCCTTGAAGATGTTGTGTCGGAACACAAACCATTCCGTGAGTTCCGTCGCACATTGGCTGCGAGCCTTGCGGACAACCGCAGAATCCGTGATTGGAATGATGTTGAGCGTAGGGCCCTAGCTGAAGCGGTTGTCCGTTGAAGTCATAACCGTAAGGGATCACGTTCAGCTGCGCATGCGGCTGCTGGCCCCAGGTTTGGCCGGAACCTTGGCGATGGTTGAAGGTTCGAGATTGCGCACATGCTTGAGTCGGTGAGGCATAAGGAGTCAACGCAACGACTTGGCCGCCTCCCTCTGTTGATTCACTCTTTTTATCGCAACCAGTAAGTGTGAAGCCGGCGACGAGGCTGAGTGCGGCGATTGCGAATTTTAAAACCTGTGACATTTTCGAAGTCCCCTTTGAGTAACATGATCTGCTAGGCATTTGCTGCCTGGATCCTGGTTGACGGGGTCTGAGGTTGCCTAAAATGTGCCAACTTACGGCAGTCGACCACATCCGACAGCAGCAGGTTTAAAGTAGAGTTTTCGCGGAATTTTTTCCTACTTGCTGGGGTGGTTTGCCGTTTTGTTCCTCGGCTTGGGCCTGAGTTTGATCTGGCCCGTCGCTCGACGTCTGGGGCCAAGAGTTCCCCAAACGGAGTGTCATTGAACAAATTTGCGGTGAACCGTGAAACCGTTTTAGTATGAGATCAGGAGTATAGAGTGCTGAAGCTTAATGGTCTGATCGTGATTGTCCTGACTCTTCTTTCGAGTGCCGCACAGGCGCGAAAGTTCGACATGAAAAACGAAGTCTTTGCCACCTATTTTGGCGGTGGCTTTGGACCGTCCAATGTTTCTGATCACGCATTCGGTATGGCCGCAGGTACCGGAGTGCAAACCGATCAACTTGTTCGCAGCAACTTTTCTGGCGAGTTCGGCGTCCTGTTTGCGCTCTCAAGATTCAATGTGCGTTTGGCTGGTGAGTATTTGGTGGGTCGCGCATTGACCGGCGTAAAGGGAAACTCTGGAACCACTGAATTCTATGAACTCGATTCGAAAATCACTGCTTTCGTTCCAATGGCTCTCATTGAAACTGAAATTTGGTCCAAGACGGAAACGCGCCTTGTGCTTGGTGGTGGACTTGGGATGGCGTCTGTGTCGCTTGATCAAGAGTATGAGATGACGGCCGCGGGGGCGACAGGCCTAGGCGTCGCGAGCTACATTGAAAAAGCATCCGCCTCGGTTTCAACTTGGCGGACCTACATTGGTGGTGAAACCCTTTTCGTGGACACGACCACCGTGGCGCTAGAGCTTGGCTACCGCGAACTTAAAGTGGGGGCGCTGCAAAGCACGAAAGACACCACGTCGCTGACAGGTTCACAAACGACAGGGACGACCTTGATCAATATGGACGGTAGTCCAAGATCCTTTGATCTTGGCGGTGCCTACGCAAATATCTATTTCCGATTTTACTTATAAGACCTGAAAGACTTGCACCCGGGTCACGTCACTGAAAGGGAAACCGCGACAGTGACACCGATCGTCGAGTAAGCTTCGCTTCATGCAAGTTTCTATTTCAAATATCTCAAGGCTGTTTCTAGCATCTCTGTTTTTTGCGAACACTTTGATTGCCAGTGCCTTGATAGCAGTCCGAGCACAAGCGAATGCTGATTGCGAAAATCAATTCGTTCGGGTCTCTGAACAAGTTGAATCGAGATTTCTATATTCACACGCGCGTGCCGAAGGCCGTGCTGTCTATTTTGAACACCTTCCCGCGAAGCGCGGTAAACCGACTTTATTTTTACTTAACGGAATGTTCGTTCCGGCAACCGACCTGAAAGCCTTTCGGGATGCGTTCGAGCAGAAGTCAAAAGGTGAGGGCTTGCTGATCATGTTCTATAGCACTCAGCTTGAGTCGCTGTATTTGCGCGGCCTCTTGGGTGATGATCCGGCACTCAACTTGAAGCTTCGTGACGGGCAATCTCTCACGCGGGCGGATTTGGCGACAGAAGCAGTTGCGGTCTTGAAAGCGTCGGGCGCGAAGGGTTCGATTTTCCCAGCGGGGTACTCATTTGGCTCAGGACCTGTGGTGGAATTTGCTTCGCTAATGGCGAACCAGTCTTCCAACCAGCCGTTGCCTGGCGTGCGGATCAAGGAAGTTGTCTTGCTGTCGCCGTTTGTCCATGCCGGCGAGCAAGTGCCATTCGGTGCCTCAAACGTCGAGTCACTGATGCGTTTAAATCCGTTTCTTGGCGAAGCGGCGATTCAGAAAATGCGCGCACAATCGGCGCGCACAACGGCGGCCGCATCGATCGACGACTTCATCTTGAAAACTGGCGGACTTCCCGACGGTGTCAGCAGAGAGACGGCCATTCAAAGTGTCGCGTCGCAAATCATGTCAGTGATGGACTTTGATTTGCGAAACGTCACTGGTCTCTCGGTGCCAGTGCGTTTTGTGTTAGCTCAAAATGAAGCTACGCTTCGTCTCGTGGCGCAAAAAGATGCGATGCAAGCAATGAAAAAAACAAGTGATCAGCCCGTCGAGCTAACGATCGTGCCCGACGTCAATCATCATCTTCTTGCCCATCAACCAGAAGTCGGTGCAGATGCGCTTTTGACGGTTCTTCGCGGTCGATAGCGATCCGGGGTCGTTGAACTAGTAGAGACTTTCGATCAATTCACGGTAGCGTTCGTCGACGACTTTTCTTTTCACTTTCAGCGACGGCGTCAGTTCGCCGCTTTCGACGGTGAAGTCCGCATCGAGGATCGCGAAGTTTTTAATCGTTTCGAACGAAGCCAATTGCGCGTTGGCGTCCGCAATCGCGCGCCGAATAAGTTCACGTACCTTTGGGTGTTTGGCCGTGTCCGCAGGAAGACCGGTTTCAACCCCGTTGTCTTTTGCCCATGTGGAGATGGAATCCGTAGCCAGAGTCACAAGCGCCACGCAGAACTTTCTATTATCGCCGTGGATATGGACGTTGGAAATGTAGTGCGAAAGTTTGACGAGCCCTTCGAGCCGCTGGGGCGCAACGTACTTACCACCCGCTGTTTTTATGAGATCTTTTTTTCGATCAGTGATTCGCAAATGACCTTGTTCGTCGAATTCGCCGATGTCTCCGGTGCGAAACCAACCATCTTTCAGAACAGCCGCCGTACCTTCCGGGTCACCTAGATATTCACGCATGACCTTTTTGGACTTCACAAGTATTTCGCCGTCGTCAGCAATCTGGATTTTAACGTCGCCGATTGGTTTACCGACAGTTCCAAACCGATAATCAAACGGCGTATTCACACACACGGCGGCAGTTGTCTCGGTCAACCCATAGCCCTCGAGAATCAGCAGTCCGGCAGCATGAAAAAACTCGGCGATTTCTCGGCTGAGTGGTGCGCCACCGCAAACGGCGAAGCGAAGCCTTCCGCCAAGGCGCTCTTGAATCGAATCGAAAACAAGTTTTCTCGCGCCCGCGTATTGGATTGCTGTTTCTAGTGGAATTGCGCGCTTTTCCTGTTTGCAGACGCTGACTTCGCGCCCGACAGAAAGCGCCCAATCAAAAACTTTCCTTCGCATTGGCGAAATTTCTGCCTGCGAGAGAATTCCGGCGTGGATTTTTTCAAAGACTCTTGGAACGGCGACGATGATCGTCGGTCGAATCTCTTGAAAGTCGGATTTCAGTCGGTCGATGGAAACGGCGTATCCCATTGTGAAGCCAAGAAGCGCGTGGCCCCAAATTTCAATTCGGCCAAGAACATGGGCAAACGGCAGAAAGGTTAAAGTCACATCACTACTGCTGACGCCGAGAAGCGGAAAGGCTTCGGCGACTTCGCTAAACGCTTGAGCGTGGGTGTGCACGACGCCCTTGGGTCGCCCTGTGGTTCCCGACGTGTAAATGATAGTCGCGACGTCATCGATGCGGACTTCGTCAATGGCCATCTCGAACAAGGCGGGCGAAGCTTTGAGTGCGTGACTTCCCATGACCTGAAGTTCATCGAGCGACGTCGTCGCCGTCAGTGTCATACCGGAGGTTGGAATTTCTGACGCTGGCGCGGCCTCGATCAGTACAACTTTTTCGGGCCGTCGAAGTTTTGAATCGCGACTAAAAACAGAAGAAAGTTTTCGGAGAACCGTGAGATCTTCCACAAACAAGATTTTGGCGTGAGAATCGTGAAGGATGAAACTCACGTCGTCTTGAGTTGAGCTTGGATAAATTGGAACGGTCACCGCACCCAATCCCAAAATGGCGAGATCTAAAGCGGCCCACTCAAGGCGAGTGTTCGCCAGAATTGCAACGCGATCCCCTTTGCGGACGCCCTGAGCTTGAAGGCCTGCCGCGAGTGAATCGACAAGTTGACGGTACTCTGTCCAATTGAGTTCAAGCCAATTGATGTTTCGACTGTTTGTCGCCTGTGGAAAGCGCACAGCGGTTTTTGTCGGATGCCGCTTGGCGGTGTCGATGAAACGTCGGACAATGGTATCTGCCATAGGCCAAAGTCTTTGCAGACTCTGACCGAAATGTCACGAGATCGACGATGAGAGTCTAGCGACCCGCAGGGCGGGGACCCGAAAGATTTGCACGAGGAATCAATGTGATTCGACGAGTCGTGTTTTCTGAAATGCGAACTTTGACTTCATCGGTGGCCCGGGTGGCTGGGTCAAAAACTCTCACGGTGACATCTTGATCCGCAGGAACTTCGAAGCCACTGATTGGGCCTCGTGCCGCGATCACTTTGCCATCGATCGAAATCTCGCCGTTCCCCATGACCGTGATGTCGAGGTAAGCTTTGCGATCGGCTTTCAAGTTGACGGACAAAGAGCGACCCTGCTGAACAATCAGGCGGTCGGATGCCGTCTTGTAACCATTCATACGCAAAGTCCATTCAACTTCGTCACCATCTTTGACGGCAATTGTCGTTGGAGTGACTTCACCTGTGGATTTTCCATTCAAAAGAATTTCAGCTCCCGGCGGATTTGAACTGATCGGCAACATAACTTTCGCAGGCTTCGTAGAAGGAAGTTCCACTTTTGCAAGATCCGGCACAACTGTTTCTTGTTGTGGAATTAAGCCAGTATCTCGCATCACTTTAGAAACTAAGCTGCTCGCTTTTTCGGGATTTGCGAAATACCAAATTCCACCACCGGCCAGTACACCGATCACAAGCAGAACTGAGAAAAGCGACGCATAGCTAGAGCTTTGACGATGAAACGAACTGTTTTCTAGACGCGAGCGAGTTCCGCCACCACCGTAAGTACCAGCGTGTGTCAGATTTCCAGCTCCGCCAATTCCTGTCATACCAGCGGGCGCCGCCCCTTGGCCGACATTGGCGTATGGGTTGGGTCCGCGCTTTGGTCCTTCTAGTTTTAAACCGCCAGCTTCCGAGGGCTTTCCGCCACCATCAACGACGTCACGGGCTTCGATCATGTTCACGCGGCCTTGCTCGCGCACTTCGAACGGCGAACTTTGAGCTCCGTTGTCACCGCGATCATCGCGGCGAGGGCGGTTGTCATGACGTTTCTCAAAACCACGATCATGAGTTGGATCAGGACGTGTGATACTTTTTTGAGTCGCAGCAATCGAGTTTTGCGAATGTTCGTCTAAAAGCGGTGCCGCCGTTCGTCGCTTTGGACGAATCAGCTGCGAAAAGTCGAGCTTCGCATATTCAAGTAGTTTGCGATGTGTGTCTTCAATTTCTTTCGCGAACAGCGTTTTCAAGAACTTCGCGAAATCCTGCTTTGAAAAATCAGGGTACTTGAGGTTCAAAAAACGGTGCAAGTCGCGATGAAGATCCTCAGCATTTCGGTATCGAAGATTTCGATCTTTCGCCAAAGCTTTGGAAACGATTTTTTCTAGCTCGGGCGGAATGTTCGCGTTCAGTTTGCGGAGTGGCTGAATGTTGCACTCTTTGATTTTGCGAAGAATTTCGATTTCGTTCTTGCCGACAAAGAGGCGATCATTCGCCAAAAGTTCCCAAATAATGATTCCAAGAGAGAACACATCGGTTCGCTGATCCACTTCTTGAGCGTCGGCTTGTTCGGGTGACATGTACCCGAATTTCCCTTTCAGGGTTCCAGCGCGCGTTGACTCGATCTGCGTTTCGGCTTTTGCAATACCGAAGTCGACGACCTTGATTTCGCCCTCGAAACTGATCATCACGTTATGTGGCGACATGTCGCGGTGGATGATGTTCAAAGGTTTTGCCGTCGCTGGATTTAAGCAGCGATGTGCGTGATCAAGACCAGCGGCAATTTCTTTCACGCAATAAACAATGTGTTCAATGCCCAAAGAACTGTTCGCAGTTTTAACTTTGTTGAGAATCTGCTTGAGGTTTCGTCCGTTGACGTAGTCCATCACGATGAAGAATTGATTTTTCTCCATCCCGAACTCGGTGATCGTGACGATGTTGGAATGTTGCAGGTTGATTGCGATCGACGCTTCGTCTTTGAACATGTCGACGAATTCAACTTGCTCTGAAAACTGTGGCAGAATTCGTTTCACGGCAACGAATTTACCGACGCCGCCGGCGCCAATACTTCGTGCGAGATAAACTTCTGCCATACCGCCCATGGCAAGCTTCTCTAGAAGCACGTACTTACCAAAGGTTTCGAGTTTCATGATATCCACACATATTTATCGGTAATCGCCCGAAACGCCTTGAGAAACGAGCCGATCGAGCCAAAGAATCAGGACCGTAACTGGACTAGACGTATGATTCTGGGCTAGACCACGGCCCTGCTGAGACAGAAAATGAGACACTACGAATGAGCGACAATTAGCCAAAGAAAACTGGCGAAAGGCTCTGCTCTGTCGAGTCTCCCAAGGGGGCCCAATGCTTTGGATCGGTCTAACGGGCGGTATCGCCTCCGGAAAAAGTACAGTCGCCAAGCTCTTGGCCGAGCAGGGCTATACCGTCATCAACGCCGATCACCTTGCCCATCAGGCAATGAGTGCTGGCTCGTCGGGAGCGGCAAAGGTTCTCAACCGTTTTGGATCGAGTGTGTT
>JAXMMN010000700.1:0-1561 GCA_034366485.1 Bdellovibrionales bacterium | reverse complement strand
TCTTGAATACTGCAAAAAATCAAATGGCTATTCGGCTGGCGCACAGGGAAAGGCCTACAACAGGATCTGCCCGAAGGAGCTTGAAGCAGCGTTCTTGCCGGAGTTCAACCGAGGCCGCAAAAAGTACCTCGCGGTTCTCGTGATTGAAAACGAAAAGAAGATCAACGATATCGAGCGCGAGGTCCTCAACCTCGAGCGCGATCGCAACATGAAAGCGATCGAAGCGCAGCGTTTGCAGATCCCGACAGGGATGGCCGTCGAGCGCAAGTACGATCCAGCAACTGGATCGGTACGCGAACAAGTGATTCAACAAGTTTCCGAGGATCAGAAGCGTGCGGCGGATGATATGCGCCACCGAATTCAAAGTTTGGACCATCAAATCAACAGCAAGCGCCAAGAACAAACCGGCATTCGCGAAAGAAATCGCCAAATTCAACTTGAAATTGTAGCACTCGACGAGAAGTCCGAGGGCTAATGGCGCAAGCGACCGCGCTACGAAATGATATCTGGTTCGCGCGGGTTCGTGGGTCGCGCGCCTATCGTCGCTTTGTAAAAAACAAGGCGGCGGTGGCTTCGGTCTTCTTTTTGATTTTCATCGCGCTCATGGGGGCATTCGCAGAGTTGGTTGCACCCTTTTCTTTTGAAACACAAAACATCGATCGCGTCCTCGAGCCGCCCTCTGGCGCACACTTTTTTGGAACAGACTCTCTTGGACGAGACCTTTTTTCGCGGATCATTTATGGCGCGCGAATGTCGATGTCCGTTGGCATTTTAACCGCGATTGTATCCGTGATCATTGGTGGAATTTACGGCGCGATTTCTGGCTGGGTCGGTGGCTGGATTGACACCTTGATGATGCGGGCAATTGATATCTTGGATGCAATTCCGTCGCTCGTACTTTTGATCTTGGTTGGTATCGTATTTACTTCCTATCAGCCGTTCGAAAATCCGGAGCTTCGCGCGCTCACCGGTATATTGTTTGCGCTCTCAGTGGTCGGCTGGGTCAGTCTTGCGCGCTTGGTGCGTGGGCAAGTGCTGCAGGCCCGAGAACTTCTGTTTGTTGAAGGAGCGATCGCGATGGGCGCAAAACCATCAAGAATTTTGCTTCGGCATATTGCCCCTAATATTCTTGGCCCCGTGGTTGTGATGCTGACGTTTCAGATTCCGTCGAACATCTTGTTTGAATCCTTCCTAAGTTTTGTTGGTCTTGGGCTTCAGCCACCGTTTAGCTCTTGGGGAGTTCTTGCGAATGACGGATGGCGTGCGAAAAGTTCTCCGCATCTGATCATTTTTCCAGGAGTCGCTTTGTTTCTGACGATGCTCGCCTTCAATCTCTTCGGCGATGGCCTCCGAGATGCTTTAGACCCGAAATCTTAGTAGACCCGAAATCTTAATGGACCCGAAATCCTAATTACTCGAGATCGAGAAATGTTTCTAAGTGTGCGTCTTGATTGCGCTCAACTTCTGGATCGACTTCTTTTGATTCGTTAGGGCGTACTTTCGAAAGCTTCCCTTTGTTCATAGGGAGACGGGGGTCGTGGCGACCTTCCAACCACTCAAT
>JAXMMN010000699.1:0-2731 GCA_034366485.1 Bdellovibrionales bacterium | reverse complement strand
CGGGAGCCGAGCTTGGTCAGGAAATCGCAAAGAATTCGAAACAAATGGGAGTTCTTCAGGGACTTGAGAAAAAAGGCACTATTTCTCCAGAGCAAAAGCTAGAGCTTGCTGAGCTCCGTACGAAAAATGCCGAGCTTGTCGCGATCATGTCGAACAAGGGGACCGTGCTTCCCCAAAACCAAGAAAAGTTCAATAAGTTACAAGCCGAAGTCGATCTTCTAAAGGCGAAGATGGCGGATCAAGCACTTGGACAGATGCCCCAAACGACGACTGCACTTAAGCTAGAGGCTGACAAAGTAAGACAAGGGATCAATCAGCAACGAAAAATCGTAGCGGAAGCCGAGCTCTTGCTGACGTCTGACGCCCTCAAAACGGCTCGACAAGAAATCGATGCGGCCTATGAACGCATGATGACTCAAGACGGTGTGGTGCGCGATCTGTCGGGCGAATATCTACTTCGAAACACAGTGAATGGAAGATTCCCGCCTGGGCTGTTTGAGAACTTGCCCCCCAACGTGCGAGAGGCTTACGAGCGCTACACTGAACTATCGGCCCAGTATCAAAAAGCTCTACAAAGATTCGATGCAAAGCTGATGGAAGAACTGACGGCGGCGCGGGTCACTTTGACCGGCACTTCGTCGCGATCACTCGAGGAAATCGTTCAAGCGGGACGAGAGCTTAAGCGCCTCAACGAAAGTCTTCGCGCCATTCAAACGGAGCTTGAACTGCGGTCACAAAATCGTGCTCGTCTTTGGTCGCTTCAGTTTGACCTTCAAATGCAAATGGCCCGCTTGGTTGAGCCCGGTTACTTCGTACCTGAAGTCTACACAATCGAATCTCTTCTTTCGAAGTCGCCTGAAGACTTCCAAGGAAAGACGCCAGAAGAATCAGCTGCACGCCGAAAGGAACTTTCGAGTGTCCTGCAGAAGATCTGGTCGGACTGGAACTCGGTATGGTCCGAGCGTCCGCAAGGTTCCGGCGACGCTGAAAGTTTGTACTAAGCGTTTGATTGAATTTGTGCGCTAAAATTATTTCACCCCGGTTCCGTTATCGGACGGGGGGTGATCGCGTGCTGGCAAATATTCGCGACTTTCGCCAATACTTCTGACTACTTGGAAACACCCAAACGTGCCGCCTCCGGTATGATCCGTGCTTACTCGGACCTTCGAGTTATCGTATCCCGGAGGATCCTCTTGTTGAAAGCCAAAGCTCGGTCGCATGTCACGGTTTTGATTGTTACGATCTTTTTGATTGAGAGTCTGATTCAGCCTGTCTTGGCATTGAAGTTCTCTGCTTTCGGTCAAATGGCAAACGCGAGCAGCGGAAATGCTGCTGGCCCAACGGCAGCGGAATCCCAAAAGGATTTTAAAACTCTTCAAAGCCAAGTCAGTCGGGAAATGGTCGAAGCCATGAAGACGGGCTTTGGTGGACGCGACCCCATGCTTCGCGACTTGATGTCGGTGGATATGAACCTCGTGGAAGGTTCAGTTCCTGATTTCCGAAATGCGCCGGTGGATAGTGACCCTTTCTTTATGAGGTCGCAAAAGTGGGTCGATGGAGCCGAGCCTGTCGCCGACTATTCCGTTGTCGGTAGTGACCGAACGACTGAAGTGTTGTTGCCAGGAAGCAGCCGTAAATTAGTTTTGGACATTCCTCTTCGCTCTTTGATCGCAACCGAAGAATTTCTATTTTTTACGTTGCACCCAGGAAGTGATTTGTTTGATCGCTTAGCTGGCGAAAAAAATGCGGATGGTGAAGGACTTTTCGTCATCGAGACGGCTTTGCTTTCCGTTCATGCAAAGAAAAAGACACCGGTTCCCGTGTTCTTTCTCCCGATCATGGGGACAGGCTTTCGAACATCTTTGACGGCAATCCAAGTCGTTCAGGGCGATATTCTTGCTGTCACGAACGGCACAGAAGTGATTCCGTTTGCGATGAAGGACATTCGGGAACTCGTTCAGATCTCGAAAATCAATTTAGATATTTCTGTCATGATCAGCCTCACAAGACGCGATGCTGACGGACTCGTTTCAGCTGAGCGCCTGATGCCGGCTCCAGGATCTACGGCCATGCTAGGTCTTGTGGTGACTGGTCTTGATCAGCGACGACCGGGATTTAATTTCTTTCGCGACTTTAAGGCTTTGGCGGGCAGTCCTTCGATGCCAGTTCCGTCGTACCGGATGAATGCTGGCACACTTCTGATGAAGCTCTTTGGCATCGAGAGAGCAAATGCGCAGAGCAGTACAGGAGAAGATCCAGTCACGGCCGCCATCAAACGAAGTTTGTGGTTTGGTTCGATTGTCGGGATCACGGTTATCACGGCGTTTGCTTTAAAGTACAAAAGTAAGGCGGTTCGTCTTCGCCTCGATGAAATTCACAAATACCGCCATGCTTTGGATCCCGAAACCGTCGACCGAGAAAAAATGAAGGGCTTTCGCGAGTTCATGAGAATTGAAGGGTCGATCTTGGCATCGATCGCTCAGTTCCCTTTGATTACTCCTGGGATTGCCATGCAGTACTTTGTCGATCGCCACATGCCTAATCTTGGCGCCGGCGATCACACGCTGATGCGAAAGGTTTTGCATCAAACTATTTACCCAAATCTTCGCCACTTCGGCAAAATTTCGGTCAACGAAAAGGTAACCATTCTTGGGACCGGCTATGCAGCAACTGCGGGAATCGGTTTAGGCGCTCTCCATTATTTCTATGTGTTGCCGATGTTCATTCAAGC
>JAXMMN010000698.1:0-3134 GCA_034366485.1 Bdellovibrionales bacterium | reverse complement strand
GTATTTCGGTTGTCCAAAAATAAACTCGTGCTTTGTCGCGAGAGTAGGAATCCGAGATAATTTCGAACGTTGCTGGGTCAGCACCTGGAATGGGTTTTCCCAGATAGAAAACTTGCGTGCGATCTTTCACATAGCTGGGACCGATGGAGCGAACTGTTTCTCCGTCCACTTTGCCGACGATTTTCCCCCAGTATATCAACGAAGAGCCGTCGGTGTAGGACTGATCGTTTTCCACCTCTGGCTGCACCTTCGCAAACTTTGTGAGGTCGACGCCAACTATCGGCTTTCCTTCAAAGTAAATATTGCGAGCGTCTTTCGCGTAACGCCAATCTGATCCAAGAATGTCGAAAGTCGTGGGGTCGGCACCATCAATAGGCTTTCCATTTAAGAAGACCCTGGTTTGGTCTTTCCCGTAGACCGGGCTTAAGCGAAAGTTCGGTTCCCCTTTTTCTTCGATGACCTGAAAGGACTTCGGGTCGGCGTCGATTTTCGTTCCGCTGTGGTAAACCTGCGTTTCATTTTTGAAGTAGCCGCTATTTGGAATTCCTGCATTCGCATTCATCAGCATTCTTGGGTAGTCCAACATGAGAAGCGCAACGATCGGTGCGACAATCGTCGCAATCAGCGTCCACTTTGGCGGAATTCCCCAAAGCGAAAATTTAAACAGATAAAGCCCAACGCCAATCACCACCGGATAGAAAATCACGAGGATCGCAAGTCTCAAGGTCTTCGCGTCATTTACAGCTCCGGGACCTCCGAACAGCATGACACTGGTCAGCGTTACGATGGGCCACCAGGCGAGAAAGAACGAGATCACGATCTGAATAAAAATTCGCATTCCAAGATCGCAACAAATGCCTGGAAGAGTGTCAATACTCGATGGCTATAGTTTTGCAACACTCGACATTTGCGGGCGTATTGCTCGACCACGACTAAGTGGAGAGGTTGGGACAATGAAACCAGTTTGCTTGAGTGGAAAAAGGCCCCGCTCCGTTCGAAAGTCGGGACGGGAGGCTGCCATCTGCTAGTGGTGTCCGAGAGATTTTTTAATTTTATTAACCCCTATTTTGGAAGAGGTCGTCATCATGCTTAATATTAAAATCCTTAAAAGTTCACGAAAGTTTCTAGGACTCTTATTTGCGGTCAGTGCTCCGCTGCTTGCGTCCAGCCAATTTGCCCATGCGCAAAGTGATAGTGAGACGCAATCGGTTATGGATCGTGACGAACTTGTGCGGCGAGTGGGGCAGGGAAAGCCCTCTGTAGGTGTCATGCTAGGTATGGCCAATGCTGAGGGGGCGTTTGAAAGTGGATTGAACTACGGTATCGAAGCGAGCTTCCAGTTTTCCGTGCCTTACAGCGCGATTCTCGAGCTCAGCGGGTATTCGGCAGACCGAAGTACCTCTGAACCAGGTCTCACGCGCACGAAGCTACTGGGAAAAGTCATGTACAACTTTGCCGGAACGACTCCTGTCATACGCTATAGCTACGCTGGAGTGGGATTGGGGCCGATCTACGATAATGTGGGTGATGAGAAAAAGTGGAACGTTGGACTTGCTCCTCAAATTGGTTTCGACATTCCGCTTGGAGATCCTGCTTCAAACTTCTCGCTAGGTGCAAATCTCGCGATCTTGTTGGTGTCGGGTGGCGCTCCGAGTTCGACATCAGCAGCCGGTGTCGCTAAGTACTGGTTCTAGTCCCAATTTAAAGAGGCCTGTGCGGTCAGCTTATGGCCGCACTTGGTGTGCTTAGCTACGGACTTTGGACATTCGGCCAGTGGTAGATAGCAGCGATTGTGCCGATAAGAAAAAAATGTTCCGAAGGGTTTTGGCTCTCAGTTTAACAACGTTGTTGGCCTCGTCGATTCCGACAACCGCGCAGGCCATCGATTTCGGCTGCGCTGCTGCCTACGCAAAACTCAAAGACCGATTGAAAGCTGCATTCTCGGCCAAACCATCAGAAGGGTCCAAGTACGATCTCGCAATTGCGAAATACCTCGCTAAAAACAATCTTATGCTCCGTGACTCGATTCAAGGGGAATACCTTCCGCCTCAGCGAGTTGAAATTCTAAAAAGTCTTGGCTGGAAGTTTCCGACAGATATTGAGAGTTCGATTATATCGCCTTCAATTAAAGAGCTAGCCGACGGCTATCGCACGACTGTCGCTCGCCTTGGGATTCCAGAACACAAGCAGCTTCGGCCCGTGCGTGTTGCAAAGACAAGGGATGGTAAATATATCGACGTAGAACTAACGGACGATCTTCCAGTTGGAGCATCAATTGTCGTGGCCGAACTGCCGACCGAGGAAGTCGTAAAACTTTTGGCAGCCGGGAAGTTTCCGCTCGGTGAATTCATCGAGGTGACAGCAGGAAATACTTTTCTCGGGACTCATGATCAAATCGGACATCTGTCTTCTTACCTTGCGCACCCTGATCTTGCCGAAGCATTGATTGATTCTGCCAAGGTCATACTCCGCGACACAAAAGGTTGGCCGCAAGAATATGGTTCGACGAACGCCTATAACGACAAGGTTCGACTAGCTTTGGAGTACCTAACAAGGTCACGCGTCTCGGCAGAGGAGATGGTCAAAGAAATGAACATACCGAAGTCCTTGCAGGCAGAACGGATACTAACGGTTTCAAAGATTATTCAAGACGATCTCTCGAAAAAGTCAGTGGCCGAACTCAAAAATGAAGCCGAGCAGATTTTCAATAAGTTTCCAAAGTTAGTGGAAACGCTTGGCGGTGCGAACACCGATGCTTCGGTTTTCAATCGAACGACTTTCGCGAGGGATGTCGCGCAAATCAGTCGGTCGGGTATCGAAGACTATGGCTATTCTTACGACGATATTTCCGATCTCTTAGTTTCGGCAAGAAGTCGGGCGGAACTCGAAAGCTCGATAGCAAAAGCGAAAGCCTATCTTTATGGACTCAGTCGAACAACACCGGCTCAGCTTGTAAGGGATATTATGAGGCCCGAGCTTAAGCGTGATTCGGATCTCTTTCGGTTAAACTGCCTGTCGCAAGTTTTCACCCGAGTGGTGCCTTGGTTCAACTGCTCTGCCGTGACTCAATAGGTGCCGGAGTTTTTCGACTTTTGACCTTGGTCCGTCTTATTTCGACCCAATTCGGTCGATAA
>JAXMMN010000697.1:0-1445 GCA_034366485.1 Bdellovibrionales bacterium | reverse complement strand
CCGACAAATTCCCGCGCCGAACCGACCGCATCTGCGCTTGGGGCCTGTTGATCGAATCTCTTAAACCGTTCGATTAGCAAAAACCTTTGTTTCTCGGAAAGATGCTTGTCGACACTTTGACGCTCTGATTTAACAACATTGAAAAGCGCTAGCGCCCAACGATCGACGGAAACTTTGCCGACAAAACTTTTCAATACGTCTTCTGTTTGCATGAATACCGGATAGAAAGGTGGTCGAATTTTGTGAATCAATGAGTCGCTGCTAGCAGCCTCGTAGATTTCTCTCTCTTCGACAGGGTCCGCAATTTTAACATATTCCAAAAGCTCTTTATCTGATCTGTATCTTTTGACTTCCGAAATGTCCGCCAGCGATTCGAGCATGATCGCCATATCGTGAATCTCTTGAGCGCGCTTTTCAGTGAGATCCTTGCCTTTGAAGTTTGAATCGAGAATCGCACCCCAAGCACCGGGAAATGCTTTTCTCGCTTCTGCAACCGCAATCGACTTTGGCATTTCCGACAAAAGTGCGAACGCTTCATCACGCGGCATCGTTCGCAAAAACTTCGAACGAGATTCACCCAGGCGCCAAACAGCCAGAACAGCACTTTTCACCTTCATCGAACGATCGTCGCGCGTATTTTGCGCTAGCGCCTGCAGCGCCTCAAGACATTCGAAGTCTAAAAACCCAGGCTCGTTCAAAGATTGGACCCAGTGATGACCAGAACTATACTTGAAAAGCTCAGATTGAATGGTCGCTGGAAATTCCATCAGCAAGCCACCAAGTTTGTCCGGCGCCACTTGCCCCAAACGATCGAGAACAAACATGTCATGGTGATTGGGGAACTTGCCAGAGTTGACAAGAAACCCAATCAAGCTACTTGCAAGTTCTTTCATTTTGATAGGATCGTTGAACTTCACTTCCTGGCTTTGCGATCGCTTTGATCCTGATGTATCAGAATCAACATTCATCGGAGCGATTGCACCTGATGACTGCGACTGTCCGTTATTCTGAACTTTCATTTCCGTCAGCGCTCGGGCAATTCGGTTTGCCGAACTACGGTTGATAACCAGAAGGCCAATCAAAAGTAAAAACAGCGCGGCGCCTGCTATATAGACACCAAGCCATGGCACCGACTCCATCGTCCATTCACGCCGATTCACTTCAATTGCATCTCGCGCTGGCGTCAGATGCAAAATATTGAAAATCCCGTCTCTCATTTCGTTGACTTCGGCTTCCTTCAATTGCGACGGAACGGAGATCTGTACCGAGATTTTTCGAACTCTGTTCAAAAGTGCCATGAGAGGGATCTGAGAGTTGTCCCACTCGTCACGAATCTCCTCTTCATTTTCAAACGATTCGAAATATGGAAGGCTTTCCGTAGTTGCGCTACTGGGCGTTCGAACAGCACGACGAAGCGGATCTACTCGAACGATGACCATGAAGGG
>JAXMMN010000696.1:0-4370 GCA_034366485.1 Bdellovibrionales bacterium | reverse complement strand
CAGGAACGAATTTTGGCGTCGCCCGCCTCGCATGGCTCGCTTCTCGGAGCATTTGAAGTGCCGGGGCGTTTGCCAAAAATCGAAAATCTTTGGCTGACGTCGTCGTTTTTCTCAGATGAACGCAACACTTTGGGATCGCTGATTCAAGCTCGAAAAGTAATTGAAGATATCGGCGACCACAGTACCGATACCGATCTCAGCAAAGATTCCGAAATTCCGCGAACAGCCGAGGCCTAATCAACTGTGAAACAGCCCGCGCTTTCGGAGATTCTGAATGTCATCTCGGCCGAACGCGGAGGGGTCGCAGACATTCACATGGCGTTCAAAGATTTCCCTCAAGGACTTTGGGCACACTATCAGTTCTATAAACAGATTATGCTAGACGAGCCCTTACCGCTTTCGCGGATAGAGCGCGAGTACTTAGCCATGGAAGTCAGCCAGGCCAATACCTGTCCGTACTGCATTGCCCACCACACGGAAGCCTACAAAGAGGCCTCAAAAAAATCGGGCCGTGAAATCGCAGCCGAAAAAAAAGCCGCCCTTCTTGAGGCGGCTAAAACGCTGACACTAAAATCTTATGCGTCGGCCAGTGTCGCAGAAAAATTTCTTTCCGCCGGCTTCTCAGCGGCTCAGTGGCAGCACGCTGTCATGGTCGCTTCCTACTTCAACTTCGCAAACCGCTGTGCCCATGCGATGGGCCTTCAGGTAGAAGCAGACTTTGAGGAAACCTGCAAATAGCAGGTCTCCCTATTCATTCTTTTTAGTTACAACGATGTCCGTACATTTTTTCGATCAACGCACAGCCAACGCGCTCGCCCAACAATAGTCCATCGCGGTTATCAGCTTCTACGTGGATCCCGCCGTAGATGCGGCTTTTTCCCGCCTCAAGTGCGGCTTCTTTATAAGAAGCAAAAGTTCGCACAACGCCTGGCAAGTCTGGCGAAGTCACTTTCAAGCGCTCACCAGTGAGCGGAAGAATCAAACCAAGAACTGTCGCCGCAGCGCTACTGAATGTCGAGTGTCCGCTGACGTAACCAGGAAATGGCGGAGTTGCCAGAAGTGGTTTCCACGCTTGATCACCAAGATCTTCGTGAATGCCCGTGATTGGGCGCCAAGTTTGATGGAGATACTTAACTTGCCATGCAGCGATACCTGCATCGCACAAGGCGTAAGAAAGTGTCCTCATAGCAGCGACCGCTTCCGTGAAGTTCACCGGCACTTCCTGCAAGCGCTGAAGTCCAATTCGAATCCACAAACCTGGTGGAGTGACAGTGCCAGCGCCGCCAACCCAGAATTTTGCGATCTCCGTTTGATCCGCTGTACGCTCAGTCGACACCGCGCCGCCAAGGCGTTTAACCTCTTCAAGTTCCGCATTGAAAATCGCAGAACCGACAGCGGGTGGAACAAGATCGCTTGTCAAATCAGTGATTTTTGCACCAGAAAATAAACCCAAGGTTCCCCAGTTTGGAAGTGCTGGCTTCGCCATCGCCGGTGGAGTTGGTCGCCACAATCCGCGACCAGGAGCAGTTGGCCACTCCGTCGCCATCGGCTGTTCCGCCGATCCAAGGGAAGCCGAAAACGCGTTGTAAATGCGAGTCGCTGTGGAGCGCGCATTTGTTACAGCTCGTTTCTCAGTGTCCGAAAGCTTCGACAAATCGATCCAACCTTCAGCCAAGGTCGCTTGCGATGGTTTGATGTGCGCAAGGACTCTTGAAAATGCCGCTCCGTAAGAAAGATCTGGATGATTCGAGTTTTTCAAACTTTGGTAGCCAGCTTCGTTAGCCAGTGCCCACATGAAAGCTGCATAGGGAGGAGCCATTTTTTCTAGCTCGGTAATTTTAAGAGAATTCATATGCATCGTGACGATTGTTTGTTTCGTCGCACCGAACACATTGATGGAAGCAAACAAAACTAGCGCACTAATGAGCATGGAAGCGCGACGAATAACAAATGAACCCAGCACCTAAACCCCCCTTTGATAAAGAATAAGAATTCTTTAAACTCTTTTGTTCATCGGGTTACAACACGACCAGTGTGGCTTTTAGAACTGAGATTTCGGGGCGCAAGCCGCGTTAGAAAAAATTCCTTATATTTGCGGGGCAAGGTCGAATGAATCGGCCCGACGGCCAATCGCCAAGCCAAATATGTTCCAACTTAGCGTGGGATTAGAACCGGCTACTCAAAAACTTCCGAGGCTGGCGCCGAAGAGCGCATCACAAAACCATCGGGAGAAAAGTGATTGGTGTGCTCAAAACCAACCTCAACCTTATGGCGCCCTGCGGGAATGGGATAAAGCTCCGTCAAATCGACATCAACGGAATAAGTTGCACCAGGCGAAAGGCGAATGAAATCTTTCTCATTCGGCTTCGCGCGACTCATCAAATCGCCCTGATACGGCACTTCCTTACCGTCCACTGCAACACGGAAAAGGTTGTTTGCAACGTTTCCGTTGGCCGCAACACTCACACCGTCGAATTTCAGTTCTCGAGCAAGTGAGTTGAAAATCGTTAAGTTTACTTTGTACTTCCAGTTTTTCGACGTCGGCTTTCTTTCGATGATTTTTACCTTCACAGGCCAATGTGCAATGCGGAACGATCGCTTTTCGAGATCAACAAGATACTCCATGCCGCGCTCATCGGTTGCCGTCAGCATCCGTGCGTCTTTAGAAAGCGTCAGTTTTGTTAGATAGACTTCTTGCACATCCGTTTCTAACTTTTTGTCGATCCAATAGTTAACAAGCGGAAGCGTCCAAGCGACTTTCTTTTTCGCCTCGTTCGTTTCATTTTTGTCAAAGTAGGCGACGAGGACACCCTGCTGAGAAGCTGGCGCCTCATAGCGAAAACCCTTCACGCGAACCGGCTCTACGGCGGCGGGAGCATTTCGATCAGCCGATGACGAAATCACTTCATCGAAGGCAGGAAGCTTTTCTGAGAATTTAAATCCCTCACCGACGAACTCTTGTTTATCAAAAAGTGGTGTCCACATCATGAATCCATCGGGCGAGAAGTGATTGCGATGTTCAAAGCCCACTTCAACGATGTGTCTTCCCGGGGGAACCGGATACTCTTTCGATAGCTCAATCACCTTTTTGTACTGGGAACCAGGTGCAAGCTTTACGAAATCCCCTGGGTCCGGAGGAGCTCGCTTTTTCAACATGCCGCTGTATTGGACGGCCTGTCCGTCGACGAGTACGCGAAACAAGTTGTTATCAATGGACCCGTCACTGGCGACGCTGATCCCGTCTAGCAAAAGCTCCCGATTTAAAGAGTTTGTCACAGTCAGTTCGACCCAATAACTCCAGCCCTTGGGGCCTGGCTTGAATTCGACAATTTTCGTTTTGACGGCCCACTTCAGAATTTGAAAACTACGCTTTTCTAAATCCACGACATAGGGAACTCGTCGCTCGTCTTCGACCAAAAGTTCTTTGCCATCTTTGGAAAGTTCCATTTTAGCCAGATAGGTTTCTTGGACATCGGTTTCCAAATTTTCATCAATAAAATAGTTAGCGAGAACAAGTCGCCAAACTTCCTTTCCAGTTTTCTCGTCGAAGGCGACAACAGCTCCTCTTGCTGACCACGGTGCCTCATACCGAACACCTTTATGAGTAATCGGAGAAATCTTTGCGGGAGCGATGCGACTCGCTTGCACTCTTCCCGAACTGGTTGGTTTTTGGTTTCCCATGACTCGGTCTCCTATGCTTAGAACAGTGGCGACGGCTAAGAGGCCCGTAAGTAATTTCGTTTTTCTTCGTAAAATCATTGCTTTAGCTCTCTGGCCGATGTCTGTATTGCAGGCTCGACCGACTGGGTCTCATCAGCGGTCCCGGGACTGCTCTCACCTACTTTGACTTGAAACTACAACCGGGAGGAGTCCAGATCGCCATCGATCTAACTAGTTCGACTCGCTTGCCACCCCTCCCGGCCCGTGTTAGCCCATTGGCTCCACGAGAAATCGAGGAAATTCACACGTTCCAGACTCCGCTGGTAATTGCATCAGTTTGAGGCTTTTAAAAGGCCAAGAACAAAATGCAACGGGGTTTAGACTCCAAATCTGGAACGGAGGCATAACCAGAACCGCGTTCGGAGCGCACGCAAATCAGCTAGTTGGCGGAAGTCAACTGGCCTACCTTGTGACGACAGGCCCACCCAGCGTCTGTCTGCTAACTCCGAAGGCATAACATAGAAATCCCACCAAAAAGGTTGGCGATTTTCTTCAGGAGGAAGCGCAATGGCGCAAGTTACTATGAAAGACATGCTCGATGCGGGCGTGCACTTCGGACACCAGACTCAACGCTGGAATCCAAAAATGAAACCGTATGTCTTCACAGATCGTGGCGGCATTCACATTATCGATCTCCACAAAACTGTGGA
>JAXMMN010000695.1:0-1640 GCA_034366485.1 Bdellovibrionales bacterium | reverse complement strand
CTCCATCGAAGCCTCCTCGAGATCTATTGTATCCCGTACCCTTTAAAAACCTTGCGACAGGTTGTTCTAGTGCAACCGATGTTCCGAGATGAGGCACTTGGAGCGCCGTTTTAATGAAGCCTATGCCTCATGCCATCACTCGTGAACCCAATTGCCCTATTTCGTTCGACACGCGACTAGTTCGTCGACAGCGCGCTCGATGAAGCGTCTCATTTCGAGACAACTCTCAACGTTCTCGTCGCTTCTTCAATCCAAGGATCGCGCGGCGATCTCCATCGTTTGAGGTCATCCGTCAGTAACTGATCGGGAGAAACACCAACCCCCTCAAGCTCCTGGCCCTTGGCCGAGCGATAGAGAGCGACCGGAATGGAAACCGTGTAGTCAGAACTTAGGCCTGCGATCTGAAACCACCTCGCCATGACGACGTGACCAGCACTTCGCCAGCCCATCACGTAAGATCTCGGCCTTTCCTTGATCGCTTGCGCGAAGATTTCCGAAACCGAGCCCGTTCCTTGGTCGATCAAAACAACCAACGGACCATCAAAACAATTTCGCTCCTGAAATGGGATGAGCGAAATCGCACCGTCGGATTCCAATTGTTCTAGCTGCGGTTCGGCTGCGATGTTGTTTTTCATCTGAAGTTTCGCGACGTCACTTTTTTGCCAAGCTTCGTCCGGAGGCTCATCGCGGTAAATCCAACCGACGAGATCCTTTTGACAGCTGACGGCACCAAGAACTCGAAGCATCGCCGGAAAACTTCCGCCCGCATTGCCGCGAACGTCCACCACAAGGCGATCGCCACGGGCCTGCATGTCGGAAATTTCCTCGGCAATTCTTCTCCAGCGATCGCTTTCAATCGCTTGTGCGAGAAAAGAAGGAATTTTTAGAACGCGAACCTCGCGGCGCTCCTGCTTTTCAACCCAGTAAGGTTCTAGGTTTTCCTGCACCACTTCAGCTTTGACTGGCAAATTCACCCGTGTTTCGTCGGGCCGAAGAATTTCCCAAAAACCGCTTTGATGGCGAAGATCATCTGGTTCTTGTATCGGAATTCCATCGACCGCAATCACAAGATCGCCAGCGTGAACGCCAGCCAAATCCGCTGGCGAATTGGGAAGTGTTCTTGTGACGATGATCTCACCATCGACAAGTCTTCCGCGCGCTCCCGTGTCGACCGCTTCCCCTGTCCAAAGCGCGACGGTTTCGTCAGGTGCAAACGCATTTAGATGAGAAACTCGGAGAGCACTAAGACGCTGATTGAGAATTTCGATAAGCGCACGCCGTGGATCGTAATTCACCCGGTCCGAAAGCGCGCGCGCCACATCTTTTTCAGATTCGTCGAGGCAGTTTTGAACGAACTCTCGCACGCGTGGTTCATTTTTTTTAACGTAGTCTGTACGAAGCCTTAAGCAGACGTCGCGATGGGCCTTTAAGAGCCCTGCGTGTTCGACGGAAGAAAACGTCGAAAAGAAGGCCACCGAAAAAACGGTGGCTAAGATCAGTATAAAAAAAAGTGACGAGACCCTTTCGAGTGTCGTCACTTTTAGCGCGGCATTAAGTTTCACGTTGGAACCTCATCAGCCGACCTCAGAACAGGAAAGCTTTAAGCGGCCTTTTTCTTACGAGCCATAGATGGGTCAAGG
>JAXMMN010000694.1:0-4909 GCA_034366485.1 Bdellovibrionales bacterium | reverse complement strand
AATAGCTATGCCACCGTTGCTCGGTGGTGTGTTTCGCAAACGAAGAGCTGGCACATTGCCGGCTCTTTTTTTTAGTTCACCGTGAAGGTTGAATTTTCTTGATCGACTTCTGGATTCACAAAGAAGTCGATTCCTCCGTGGCTGAGGCGAATACCTCTTCCGGCGGCAGTTGCCTGGTGAGTGGCTTCTCTGAAGATCGGATTCGATTGAAATCTAAAGTAGCTGCCCCACTCGTAGGCCATAGCCTTTTCTTTTGGTACGAAAAATGGGCAGCCAACCGGGCGGCCGTCTTTCCATTCATCCGGGTACCCCAAATAGAAGGGAGTTTCCGGATGGATTCCTCCGATAACAGTCAAATAGTGAAAGGGTGCAATAATGCCGGCCAGTCGAACTCCGGGTGCCGTTTTTATCAAGACCTTGTTCGTGCCGGCAGTTTGCAGGTTTAAGAGGATCGGTTTTGAAGTGTCATTGATTTGAATGGTTGTGTAGCCGTGTTCCAGCCAGTGTGGGACGGGCTTCCCTTCGCGAATTAGCTGGTGGCGCCGAGGCCCAGTCGGCACATGCCCCCATGGGAGGACGACAACTTTAGAAGCTGCAAAAATGTCGGGGCTGGGCGGGCCGCAGATTCGGTTTTTATACTTCCCCAATTCTTGGCCCTCATAAGGCGCTCCGACAACTCCTCCCAGTTCATTTCTGATTTGCTGTGTGATCGGTGTGACGACGATGTCATCGGGGAGTTTAACTTTCGGTTGTTCGATGACGGGGCTTCCTTCGGAAGCAAACCTCCTTGTTTTCGCCGGACTTTTAATTTGTGAGATCGAAATAGAATCGCTGCTTTTGGGGCCGAGGAAAAGAACGGCGTGCAAGGCAAAGGATACGACCACTGTGGGTGTTGCAGCTTTGGCGAACTTGAAAAAGGTAGAGCTATTCAATGAGAATCTCCCCTGTTTCGAAATTCATATTGCCTGTGAATTCGACAAAGACCCCACCGTGAAGTTCCGGTCGCAAGTCAGGTGCGCGCTCGACGATTTTCGAAGAAGCAGCCTGTACGGCTGATGAAAATCCGTAGCCCAGCAAGACGCCTACTTGAAGGTGCGGCCCATTCGGATGGACATACTTCGCCATGCACTCGGACCAAAGTTGAACGCTCGCAACATCGCGCGGATTTCGCTCGGGCATGGCGATGATTTTTGCTGATGCGGGAAGCCCAGTGATGTCAGCGTAGGAACCTGGATATCGACCGAAAGATACTCCGAGAAACTGCACGCCGGGATCGATTTGGAAATGAATTTTTCTGGCTGGCGGCGAAGTGAGCACCATCAAGATAGGCCGCGTTTTATCCGTCACCCGGATTGTGACTTGATCATGTAAAAGCCATTCCGGAATGAATCCCAATTTTCGACTCATTTCTTGGCGAGCAAACATCGGATGGCTTGTTCTGCGGGTATAGATGATCCTCGTGTTTGCGGGACTGAAGCCGTCTGGAGGATCGCAAGAGGTGGCTTTCACCGCTGCCGGAGATGAATCGCCTTTCGTATTCATCGCGTCGCCACTTGAAATCCATCCTGTGCGCAGGCCGGATTCGAGACTGAACTGCGAATTCGATGCGATCGAAAATTCGCCGGAATGAATCGACGCGACAACCCGAGGTTTTAGAAGCACGTCCTTCAGTTCGACGGTGAACAGGGGGTGTGTTTGCCCTAGTTTTTCGCTTTTCGCCTCTAAGCCGGCGACTTGAGTGTCAGTCCTTGGGGAGGTTAGCAAAACGAAGAGTCCGGCGAATGATACATGCAGTATAAAAGAGGCGACCGTCGATCGGCCGACGCGGAGCCGGTGCTCGATGGCCTCTTCTCGACCGGGAATAGGCGGTCGCGACAAGTGAAGGCGAGGTGAGTATTTAGACATGTCACTTGCCAGTGTATTTGATAACCCAAGCCAGCGGTTGCGGGATGTTCTGACCGATTTCAATTGAGACGGAGGCTTGGTTCATTTTGATTCGGAGTAGCTTGCGCCTGCGGCCGAGAATTGGTTTTATCAGGTGATCAGCGGGGGCTTAGCTTAGCTGGTTAAAGCAGCCGGCTCATAACCGGCGGATCGGGGGTTCGAGTCCCTCAGCCCCTACCACTTTTATACGACGTAGCTGGTCTAATCTAATGATTCAATTTTTTTTTAGATTAGGAATTTTAAATATAGTTTGTCTTCTTGTTGTGGCAACCAGTCTCGCAGCTGTAACGGCCAATCAATCTGGCGATCTTAGGAAAAAAATGAGTGATAAAAAAAGTGGATCGCGACCAGTGGATCGCGAGTTTTTTTTTGCCGGGTACACAGTGAATGCGCCGGACGAAAAGCAGATGCAGTCGGAGGAGGTCTGGATGGCTTCTGCATTTAATCACTACATTAAAGGCAATCATAAATTTACAGAATTAGTTGAGAAGGTTGCCGCAACTGCGGAAAATTCAGAGGGCCCTCGGTCATCGATCGGCTGGCGACACCTGAGAATGAATATTCATTTGAAAAAAGATTCTTCGGAAGTCGATTTAAAAAGAATTTCCCGCGATTTCATTCTGGCTCAAATCTCGAACTCGTCATTGAACGTCCAATTTCCCTTCGCCTTTGTGGAAAATAAAAAAAATAGCCGAGTTATGAAGCCCGATCTCAACCGTTGGGGAGATACAGTTGTTTATTGGGTGCGACATCCGGAGTTGCATGCCGAACTACTTGAACCAGTTTGGAATTATGGTGAGCGAGCAAACGGCATGCAGGTTCCGATCAAAACGCAAAAAGAAAATGACGGGATTGAAGATGGTTTGACGTGGGGAATTGTAAGCGCACTGGTTCAAAATAAACGATATGATAAAAGACTTATTGATACGGCGACATTTGCTTTCGGATCAGAAAACGGATTCTATTTGGGAAACTTGCTGCAATACATGAGTTCTGTTCAGGCGCCTGATGCTGATTTGATATTCAGTCGACTCTCGAAGAAAAACCGAGACGTCTATCGACAATGGAAAACTACTGCGCCTAAAAGTCCCTAACGGTATTGAGGAAGCAGCCTACTCACAACTGATGGGTGGTTGCGGAACAAATCGGCCTCGATCATCAAATTTCATAGTGAGATCAAGTTTTAGATCCCCTCGTCGGCAGGCCTCTTTCAAAACCCCAAGTGCATAGCGAGTGTTCTCTTTGAGGCTGACGTTCGTGCCTTCATAATCTTGGCTGCGATACAAAAGTGTATTGAGAGCAAACGGCTTGAAGCGATCCGACAAAATGTCGTCTGCGAGTCGTAGAAATCGTCGGTAAGTATCTGGGTCCATGTGCCGCACGCGTTCTAGCGCTCCATTCTGTCGCATTCGATTTTTTCTGCGTTGCGGGTCGGTGTCGACGCCGCAGTCGTTGTCTTTAAGAATCATGACTTTTGCAACGATCTTTGATTCGCCAGGATAGAGGGTCTTTAGTGCCCGCAAAACAATGCGTTCTGTCAGTTTGATTTTCTCCGCGTGTGCTAAATAGTTTGCCGCTTGTTTGGTGTTCCCTTGAGCGCTCGCGACTTTTGCGCGTTCCAGTTGCGGGGCTCGAGCTTTTAAGAGCTCCGCTTTCGCGGCTTCTTTTTCGATCTTCGTCAGTTCCCGACTGTAGGCGCCCTGTGGGGTGTTTTCGATGACTTCGATCTTGTAGTGAATGTTGCCAATACGATCATCTTGTGAAAGCAGGGAGTCGAGAAGCACCATGCCCGAAACATCGCGCATTTGAATGATGACGGGTGCGAGCTTTTCGATGTGATTGGAATTGGCAATCACCTCGACGCTTGCTGGGTTGGCCACTTTTTGAAAAGGCGGTTGTGCGAAGAAACGCGGATACCGTGTTGCGAAATCCCCGACGCCGCTGACTTCTGTGTACTTTTCTTCGCCTTTGGCATTTTTCGAGAGAGCGCCGTAAAGCATGTTTCCGTCTGGCGTATAAAGTTTCAAATTTGGTTTTCCGCGAGCAGCACTTTGATTCGCAGAACCGAGCGCGCGCCAATTTCCTCCGATGTGGTCTGTGGATCCATTCAAAAGCTCATTCGCCTTCGCAATCACCTCAGCATGTGAGGTGCGTTCGACTGTTCGGTACACAGCAGGTGGAACACGGCCAACTCCAAGAATTCGGGACATGTGATAGTACGCCAAGACCGACGACGTGGATGCATCGGCAAACCAGCTCTTCAGGCGGGCTTCAATCGAATACTGATCTGCAATCGCGACAGGCACTTCTAGTTTGGCGATGCAGAACTCCTTTTTCGCTTTTTCGGAATCCCAGCCTTTGGGTACATCAATAAAGTTTGTTCCGGGCACAGTGCTGTTGAGCTTCGGACAAAGTACAACTTCCTTGGTCTCTGATTTTTTAAAGAGCTTTGGATTCAGTTTCGAAGAATTGGAAAACTCGAGTTTCGCTTCTTGCTTGGGCTGGGCCGACAGGCGGCACAGGTCGATCTCATCTTTTCGATCCTCTTCCATACCTTCGTAATTGAGATAGTGCTTTGGTAGGACACAGAGCTCGGTCAAGCCAGCGGGCGTGTGAGTTCGAACTTGCACTTCGGCACCTAACGAAACCGCGTCGGCGTTCGAGATTGCGGGAACCAACACATTGAACAACAATGCGGGTGCAATGACGATTGAAACAGCGGCCAATGGTCGAGACGAGCAAGCTTGTTTTTTCATTGCTCGCAGGTGAGTGCAAACAACACACCTTTCACGAATTTGATGGCCCGCTGTTTTATAGCAATTGAGATCTCTGGCCTTGGTGGGCCTGTCACGAAATGTGGCCAAATATTATGATTAACGGCCAATACTGTACTGGCTTGAGACGAAATCCCAATCTGATACATTTGCCATCCTCATTAAGTCGAGGTTGGCTGATTTTCTTGAAA
>JAXMMN010000693.1:0-7779 GCA_034366485.1 Bdellovibrionales bacterium | reverse complement strand
GTGCTGCCGAGCAAGGGAAGCAGGTTGTTGTTTTGATCGAGCTCAAAGCACGGTTTGATGAAGCGAGAAACATCCATTGGGCTCAACAGCTTGAAAATGCGGGAGTCCATGTTGTTTACGGCGTCGTCGGTCTAAAGACCCATGCCAAAACGGCGCTCGTCATTCGCCAAGAGGCCAGTGGCGTTCAGTGCTATGTGCATTTGGGAACTGGGAACTATCACAAGCAAACGGCGAAGCTTTATACTGACATCGGCTATTTCACGGCAAAGCCCGCCTACACGGAAGATGTCGTCGAGCTGTTCCACTTCCTCACCGGAAGAAGCTTGAAGCGGACCTACCACAAGCTCTTGGTTGCGCCCGCGGAAATGAAAGATGGAATCCTTGCTCGAATTCGTCAAGAAACTGAGTTTGCAAAAGCAGGGAAACCAGCCCGGATCATCGCAAAGTGTAATTCGTTGGAAGAACGCGATTTGGTTCGGGCCCTTTACGAGGCGTCGCAGGCGGGAGTCGAGATCGAACTTATTGTTCGAGGATTTTGCTGTCTTCGTCCTCGCGTGAAAAAGCTTAGCGAGCGCATTCGAGTGATTTCCGTTATCGGGCAATTTTTAGAGCACTCGAGGATTCTCTATTTTTCGGGTGGTCATCAAAACCCGTTGGATGGAGAATTTCTGATCGGCTCTGCGGATTTGATGTACCGAAATCTTTTGGGACGAATTGAAACCATGTCGCCCATCGACAGCCCCTCGGCCAAAGAGCGCCTTTGGGAACTATTAGACACGTTGCTATCTGATCGTCGTACTTCTTGGGAAATGCAGTCCGATGGAACCTATGTTCAATATCAGCCGCGGACCACAAACGAGCAAGACGGCACCCACAAACGCCTGATGGCCTCAACCCGTGCTCGTCACGCAGCAGAGTTGAGTCTGCTTCAAGAGCGGCAACGAGGATCGCAAGATGAAGGGCAAATCGAAGGATGATTCTGATCTACGTTCGTCATGGCATAGCGATGGAGCGAGATGAGTTTGCTCGGCATTGTATTGAAAATGGTATTGAAGGGGACGACGAGCAGCGACCTCTGACGGCCGAAGGAAAACGAAAGACCAAGCGCGCGGCTGTGGGTCTCTCTCGAGCTTTGGATTCACTTCAAACGGCTGGCGCAAGCCCGTCGAGAGCCCTTCAAATTCGGCCGCTGATTTTGACAAGCCCGCTTCTTCGCGCGCGCCAGACAGCATCGATTCTAAGTAAAACGTTAGAAAAGACTGGGATTCGCGGCAAATCAAAGTTGCCCCTGATGACCGCGACGCTTTCGCCTAATTCTGACCCGCAGGCATTCCGAGATTTTCTTTACGCGCACTTGCACTCAGATCGTTCGCATCGCGTACACTCAAGCACAGTCGTCATTGCTGTTGGTCACGAACCGAACCTCGGTCAAAGTGTGTGTTGGTGGATGATGGGCGAGATCAAAGCGCGTTTTCCACTAAAAAAGGGAGCAGCGACTTGCCTAGAAATTGGCGCTGCGATGACCCCAGGTGAAGCTCGCCTTTTGTGGGCACTTCCGCCGTGGGCCCTTCGAGCACTTGAAAAAGGCTCGACCCGTTAACCGTTTAGGTTTCGCGGTCGGGGCTGAAGTAAGCACTTTATAATTAGTTCTCACGAAATTCTCTGTTTACGTGTTGGCTGCCTCGCAATGTGCGAGCCGACGATCGTGCTTTCTAGAGAGTTTCGGCTATTCCGGCGATACTTCGGGGCATTCGAACGAAACACAATCTATTTTGGAGAACTACATGAAACCAGGTCTCATAGCCTTTGCTCTTGTTTTTGCATCGTCATCTATCGCACTTGCAGAGCCCGCTCAGACGGAAAGTGCACCTCTACAAACGTACAAGTGTGAACTCGTCACACGTCCACCAGCAGAAGAGAACTATTCACCAGAGTTTTTCCACACAGAAATCGTCGTCACCAAAACGATCAAAGTCTCAATGAACGTCGGCGAGTTAGACGTTTTTGGTTCTTGCGGAAAATACAATATCGGCAAATTTGATTCGGCCGTTGATAAATACTCGGAAGATCCAAAAACAGGTGCGGGTTCATTTGCACGTGAGTTCATGTCGCCAATTCATATCAATGTACCGATGTGGGAAACCGCTACGTTCACTCGGGTTTCAGGCTCGACATTGCCTTCAGGAAAAGAACAAATGGTGATTAACGTGAAGTACGATCACAACTGCCAAAAGTATATCGACTTTGACGTCAACTTGAACTGCATTCAGCAGTAAGCAAAGGCCCTCAAAAATTTAAACGAGGCTTGCAAGTAGTCCGTCGCGAAGGCCGACGAAGGGTACATTCAAAGTATCAGTGGGAATGGATTCCATCACAGCCAAAGTGACAAGCGCCGCGGGGACGACGACGTCCGCGCGGTCATTTTTAAGTCGCAGGTAGTGCATTCGCTCTTTGACGGTGATCGACGCTAGGTGATCCGTTAGTTCTGAAAGCTCATCGAAAGTCATCGAATAGATCGAAGTTTTCGAAAGCAAAGCCACACGAAGTTTCCCGAGGCATTCAAAGTTCCCACCTGTGCCGATCGCGAAGTCGATAGACTTCGTTCTTAGGTGTTCCCGTAAAAAAGCGCGCACCGGTTTAAAGGACTCCTCAATAACTTCGGGGAGGTGTTTTTCTTTAAGTCCCTTAGCTTCAAGCGTCTCAAGAAGGCGAACGGTTCCAAGTGGGAAAGACTGTGTGGCGCGAATTTTTCGGTCTTCTGCGATGGTGAGTTCTACACTTCCCCCGCCGATATCAATCAGCACGGCTCGTGCGCCTTCGAGGTCAACGCGCTTTGCGACGGCCGAAAAAATAAGTCGGCCTTCCTCAAAACCGTCGATAACCTGAATTTGTAGCCCTGAGATTTTGAAAACCTCTGCGACGACCGCGTCTCGATTTTTAGCTTCGCGCATGGCAGATGTCGCGACCGCGCGTATTTGTTTGACGTCGTGCTCTTTGATGAAGCGGCGAAACTTGATGAATGTTTCAAGGGTCCGTTCGATCGACTTTTTAGAAATTTCGCCATTTGAAAAGGTGTCCTTTCCAAGGCGGACGCCTTCGCGAAACTTTTTGAGGACCTTAATTTCACCTTTGTCGTCTATTTCACCAATCACCAACCGAATTGCATTGGATCCCACGTCGATTGCGGCGATGCGACTGCCCGGCTGAAGTCGAGGTTTACCGTTAGGAGTCGGCGTAGCGGCCGCTTGTGGGGTGATCGTCATTCCTCATTGTAGCGTCGAACTGGCTATGAAAATCAAGATCTAACAGATCTCAAACCTTAGACTGACAAACACTGACTCGATTTGAGTGCACGATTTAACCATAACTTCGTGGAGGTGACGGATGATCTTAGCGGACCTACATGTTCACTCGACCTTTAGCGACGGTAAGCTAACTGTTGCTCAGTTGGTGGATTTCTACGGCCGTCGTGGTTTTGGCTGTATCGCGATCACCGACCACATTTGTGAAAGAAAAAGCTTTCTTGGTTTCGCCGCCGACGCGCTCAAATACAGCGTCAACGAGGCGCAGTTTGATACTTACATCGGAACGATCGAAGAAGAGGCCAAGCGAGCATGGCGCGAATACAAGATGCAGGTCTTGCCTGGTTTTGAGCTTTCAAAGAATTCATGGTCTCACCATCGATCGGCCCACGTCATCGGAGTTGGCGTAAAGAAGTGGCTTGCGGCTGAGCTTCCTGTGCAGACGATGACTCGCGAACTTCGCGCCCAGGGTGCGATCACGATCGCGGCCCATCCGGTTTTTACAGGTGTACTTGAGCCGCAGACATTGCATCTCTGGCACAACCGAGAAACGTTGGCGTCAGAGTTCGACGCATGGGAAGTTGCAAGTGGGCGCCACTTTTTTAACCAAGTCTACAACTCAGGGCTGCCGCTTGTTGCGTCGAGTGACTTGCATCACCCCAAGCAAATACATTCCTGGAAATCATTGTTAAAAGTAAGACGCGGAGAATCCTCGTCGGAGGCCGTTTTGGACGCCGTACGCGAGCAAAGACTCGAGTTCGGATTTTGGAATGAGGCAAAGGGGCAGATCGAATCGACTGGCGCAACTTGTCAACCCGTGATGACGCCGCTGTCATAGGGTTCTATACGCGAAGAATGGAGCACTTATGAAATCTATCAAAGCGAAATCAATCAAATCGTTTTTCGTCCTTCCAGCTCTCGTTGTCGCAGTTTCTCTTTGGGCATTCAGCTCTGAAACTGCAAATGCGACGAAGCTCCTCATGACTGGTGCCGGTTCGACCTTTATCAATCCGCTCTTTTCAAAGTGGTTTTCGGAATACAACAAGAAGTATCCCGGCGTTGAAATCAACTATCAGTCCATAGGCTCTGGCGGCGGAATCAAGCAATTGCAAAAGCGAACGATCAATTTTGCAGCGAGTGATGTGCCAATGAGTGAAAAAGAATTGGCCGATGCCGGTGCGCCGGTCCTTCATTTTCCGGTTGCCATCGGTGCCGTGGTTTTGTCGTACAATCTTCCAGGTGTTGCTTCTGGTTTGAAGTTGGATGGCTTGACCGTTTCGGCAATTGTTCGCGGTCAGATCAAAAAATGGGACGATCCGAAAATTAAGGCACTCAATCCTGGCGTAACATTGCCCTCAAAGGCCTTGGTATTTGTCTATCGATCAGACTCCTCCGGCACCACAGGTGTTTTCACTGACTACCTCAGCAAAGTGGATCCAAGCTTCGCAAAAGAGGTAGGAGTTGGAAAGGCTTTGAAGTGGCCAACGGGCCTTGGTGGAAAAGGGAACGAAGGCGTAACTGCTAACATTAAAAACACCGAAGGCTCTGTTGGGTACGTGGAATTGACTTACGCATTGAACGAAAAGCTTCCGATGGCAGCGATAAAAAATCAGGCGGGTGTCTTCGCTTCTGCAGAACTTTCTTCGGTCACCGAAGCTGCGACTCAGTCCCTAAAGACGATTCCGGCAGATTTCAAAATGTCGCTCACAAATGCACCGGGTGCTAAAACCTACCCAATTGCTTCGTTCACTTATCTCTTGGCGTTTGAAAAGACCGCCAAGCCAGCCGGGGCGGAGCTCGTGAAGCTCATGAACTGGGCGCTAGATCATGGACAAGCGTACGCAGCGCCTCTTGGCTATGCGCCACTGCCGAAGGCGTTGGTAGCAAAAATGCGAGAAAAGATCGGCTCGATCGCCGCACCCTAGGTATCGTTCTTAAGCACTTTGCGGACTTTGTTAAAAACGGAGTCCAGCATTGCCTCTGTGAGTCTCCCGGTGTTCGTATTCTGCCGGGAGGGGTGATAGCTGCCGATCAAGTGTCGGCGCCTTCCGTTTTTATCAATGAAAGTAATGTGAGCAAGATGGGAAAATGCGGGCCTTGGCTTAGGGATCTCGCACCCCCAAACGGCATCAGCTTCCATCGATTCAAGTGCACTTTTCCAAGCAATTTGCCCGAGAGCCACGACAACCCGAGCATCGGAACTCAAAAAAGTTCGTTCCAAATAGGGGCGGCAGTTTTCGATTTCGCCTTTATCTGGTTTGTTATCGGGTGGTGCACAATGGGCAACGGCTGTGATCACGGTGTCTTTTAATTTATTGTCGTCCTTTGATTCAAACCCACTTGTTTCTGCAAAGTCTGCTTTGTTGAGCGCTCGATAGAGCCACTTTCCAGAATCATCGCCGGTGAACATTCTGCCTGTGCGATTGGCGCCATGGGCGGCGGGAGCAAGACCGACAATGAGCAATGAAGCCGGGAAGCTTCCGAAATCAGGAACTGGCTTGATCCAATAGCGAGAGTCTGCAAATGCTTTCCGTCTCAAGACTTCGCCTCTTGCGACGGCTTCGCAGTGCTTTCGAAGTCTTGGGCAGCGACGGCAATTCGTTATGTCGGCTTCTATTTTTCCCGGTGCCATCAAGAATAGACCGGCTTAGAAGTCGGCTGGCGACGGATGGGTTGTTTTTCGTTCGCTCTCAATCAGGTCCAGTCGTTTAGTTAAATTCGCTTTTATGTCGCCAAGATTCGATTTGTCGACATTCAGTAAAAACTCACCAAAGGGATAAATCGCAATCGCAATTCCTTTTGAGCAAAAGTCCAGACAGCCCGATCCATTGACCCGGCATTTGATAGGCGGAGTCGTCGCCGTGAGCGTCAGTTTTCGTTTTTCGACTTCGACCTTCAGCCATTCTTTAAGTTCTGCTCGAATTTCTTCGGCTCCCAAGGGTCCGCATGATTTTTTCTCGATATTTGCACGAGTGTTTGTGCAAACGAGGACGTGGAGATCGTAGGGATTTGCTTTGGTTTCCATAGTTTTGAATATCGCTTTCACTTTTAGTCTGGTTCCAAACTGGGCGGTTCCATTTTCGTTCTCGCGTTGCGCCGAGTGACTTCAGATACCTTTTATTTTTACTTGCGCGAGCACGATTTTCGCATCACCATTAATTCATACACCATAGAAATGCGATTAAACATATTGTTTAGACGTTTATTGGTGAATCTTACGAAAGGGGGACTGACATGATTTTTTCAAACAACGACCTTACCGAGACCTGTGGCCTAATTCGCGGGACAGTAGCAGATGTGGTCCCTCGAATGCTTTCTGCAGATCTCGTCAAGTAGCGAGAGCCACGTCTCTGGACGACACTTTCCAATTCGAAAAATAAGAGCGCACGTGTAGCGACTTGTTCTCTTTGTTCTTGGTACCGAAGCAGGGTTTTACCGAGTCCACGTTTTGACGAAGTTTCGTCAACTTCCGCGTCCACGACTATTCCGCAAAAGATGGCGTTTGCTAACGGTTAGCTGACGTCTTTTAACTTAATAAAAAATAGGTATTAAAATGTATAAAAAATTAGCACAAGAGAATCGATGGTGGGCGAATCAAGCGTCCGCTGCATCTAAGAAAAGGACAGAGTTCAAGTTGGTAACTGCTCAACAGGGAACTTCGCAGATCAAAACAGCAGCGGGCTCGGTAGCGGCTCGTGCGATCCGAATCCTTGGTTGGTTGGCGGCTGCTTGGGCGTGGGCGTTCACGGCCGAGTTGGTTCGCAGAGTTGGTGGAGGGCAGCGCTCTTTGAAGCGTCACGAATTTGAATCAATCGAACTGAAGCGAGGTGGCTTCGGTGATGTCTTCTAATGTTCGCCCTCTCAATAAACCTTTTACCGCGGAGATGTGGAGCGCGCTTTGGTATGGCATAAGCGCGACCCGCATCCTCCGTGTTTCCTTTTCTCAATTTCCTTCTGAACCCTGAAATTAAGTAAGCCTCACAACTCACTCCTTAGACGCGTAGCTCCAATATGGTACCACTAAGGCGGCCGTTTTTCGTCACCGGAAGGTGGTGTCAAAAGGGGTTGGCTCGGTCGTTGCCTAGCACTCTGAAAGTGCATGGGTCGCGAAGAGCGGACCTTCGGCAGTTAACTCTGCAGGTAATTCTGCAGTTAAGGGCGTGAGAGTGAACAAGCAGGCTCAAACACAAAACTCCGACTTATCTACGGCTGCGCTGTTTGTTGCGTTTGTATTGTTATTCACTCTGTTGACGAATCTCATGGCATCAACGGCAAATGCACAGGCTGCGGCCTTGGCGAATGATACCGCAACTCTTGCGGCATCCGCCGCGGAGTCTGGCAACCAGAGCCCATTTGCTTACAGCGGCCAGTTCATTTTCGAAACAACGAGAACTGCGGACGAAGCCGAGCCCATTTCCTACACAGGTTGGTACCAGGCAACTGCCTCTGCGACTCATAAAAAGTCGGCACTTACAGG
>JAXMMN010000692.1:0-2423 GCA_034366485.1 Bdellovibrionales bacterium | reverse complement strand
CGCCTGGTCGGAAGCTAAAGAGGAAAAAATGGCTGTAAAGTCGAAGACTCACTCGGGCGCAAAGAAGCGCTTAGTGAAGCTTGCTTCAGGAAAAGTGAAGCGTCGTAAGGCCGGTCGTCGTCACTTGTTAAGCGCGCACTCTGCCAAAGGCATGCGTCAGCTGACGAAAACTGGATATGTTCATTCTGCAAACATGAATCAGACTAAACGTCTGTTAAACTTCTAAGGAGAGTCGCATGGCACGAGTCAAACGAGGCGTTGCGGCTAAGAAACGTCGCAAAAAGTTTTTCCAGCGCGCAGAGGGTTTTTATTCTTCTGGCAGCCGCTGTTACATTCACGTTCGCGAGAAAACAGATCGCGCACTTGTGTTCGCTTACCGCGATCGCAAAGTACGCAAACGTGAGTTCCGATCTTTGTGGATTCAGCGTATCAACGCTGCAGCCCGCTTGAACGGTACAACATATTCTAAACTCATGAACTCGATCTCTAAATCGGGTCTCGAACTCGATCGCAAAGTCCTCGCAGACATTGCAGTTCGAGATGCAGCTGCCTTCTCGTCGATTGTTTCGAAAGTAGGCGCTCGCGCTTAATCGGCGTGAGTTTAATTGGTTCGGTTTTTATTGGACCAAGGTCACCAAGAACGTAAAACGAGCGGGACTGTAAAAGCCCGCTCGTTTTTTTTTGAACTCGCGAACTTGTGTTAGATTTGTATGGAGAACATGGACCAGATCGATGTGACCCTAAAAAGCCAATCTGCCAGTGGCCCTTCAAAAGCGGCGGGGAATATTTCGCGTGAAGTGCCGGAAGCTTTTGAATCCCGAAAATCCGATCACATTCGCGCATCGATGGATCCGTCGGTGCAAGCCGGGGATTCGGGCTTCGATGGTTTTGACTTTGTTCATGAAGCGCTTCCCGATTTGAATTTCGATGAAGTGTCACTTCAGTCACAAATTTTTCGCGGAACAAAGTTTGCGATCAACGTAGGATCCCCATTTTTTATCAGCTCGATGACGGCCGGCCACAAAGGCTCTTTGAAGCTCAATGAGATGCTGGCGACAGCTGCCGCCGTGAAGGGTTGGGCGATGGGCGTTGGATCTCAGCGCCGAGAACTTGGTGATCAGTCAGCGCAAGACGAGTGGCGCCGTGTTCGAAAAGCGGCACCAAACGCAGTAATGTTTGGCAACATCGGCGTCAGTCAGTTGATCGAATCGGGATCAGCCAAGGTACTGACGTTGATCGAGGCTCTTCAGGCAAAGGCTTTGATCGTACATTTGAACCCACTGCAAGAGGCCTTGCAGCCGGAGGGAACTCCGCAATTTCGCGGCGGACTCCAGGCCATTGCTGATCTAGTGAAAATGGCAGAAGAGGAATTTTCAATCCCGGTCATTGTCAAAGAAACGGGCTGTGGGATTTCTGCTTTGACAGCTTCAAGACTGATCAATGTCGGAGTCCGTGCAATTGATGTCGCAGGTCGCGGCGGCACCCACTGGGGGCGCATCGAAGGACTTCGCGCAAAAGAAAAATTGGCGTCGCCCGAGACAGAGTTCGAAGCACAAGGCCGTCTTAAAACTCTTCGCCAAGCCTCCGAATCCTTTAAAAACTGGGGTCTCTCCACAGTTGATTCCTTGCTTCAGGTTGCCAAAGTTTGCGAAACGAAATCTGCTGGCCATGAAGCTTGGGCTTCTGGTGGTATTCGGTCGGGTGTTGATGGAGCAAAGGCACTTCGCCTAGGAGCAAAGGCCGTCGGCTTAGCGCAGCCTATATTGGCAGGCGCACTTGAAGGCGAAGCTTCGCTTCATCAAGTGATGGATCGTTTTGATTATGAGTTGAAGACTGTTCTATTTTGTTGCGGACTAAAGGATCTAACAGCGTTCGAGACCCACGCACTTTTGAAACAAGTGGCTGGTTTTGATTCTGGCATAGACCCTGGCTTTCGAAAGGATGGGCGACCATGAACAACAACAATCAGAAAAAGCCTGTTGAAACTTCGGCTCTCAATGGATTTTCAAAACTTAGTCAAAGTGAACGTTACGAAAAATTAGTAGAGATCGGCGCGTTGTCGGATCAAGAGGCGCAGCATTTACGAGGTGGCGGTCTTAAGGACACGCACCTGGCCGAAAAATTTATTGAGAATGTCATCGGTTACTTTCAAGTCCCATTGGGAGTTGCAACCAACTTCCGTATTGACGGTCGAGATGTTGTCATTCCACTCGCAGTCGAAGAAACCTCGATCGTTGCTGCCGCAAGTAAAACTGCGAAGTGGGTTCGCGAAGTCGGTGAGATCACAACAGAGTCGGTCGGAGATTTGATCATCGGACAAATCCAAATCGCTCGCGTCAAAGATATTGTCGGCTTCGAAGCTAAAATTCGTGAATCAAAATCTGATCTTTTGAACCTCGCGAATCGCGACGTGGCTCATTGAC
>JAXMMN010000691.1:0-1360 GCA_034366485.1 Bdellovibrionales bacterium | reverse complement strand
CCGATTGCAGCCCCGTGGGCCGCTTTGACATCGTCATTATCGATTTCAAGTTGTGGCTTTGTGTCGATCTCGACCTTTTTAGAAAGCAATAGATTGCGATTCATCTGCGATGAATTCGAACCTTTCGCATTTTTGGCGATCGCAATTCGGCCGTTAAAAACGCCGCGAGATTCGTCTGACAAAATGCCTTTGTAGAGTTGCTGGCTTTCCGTGTCTCCAACTCGATGAGTAAGGCTGGTATGGTGATCCACGACTTGCTTTTTCTTGCCGATGTAAACACCGTCCGCCGTCGCCTTCGCGCCCGACCGTAGTAGTTCGACTTCGAAGTCTTCTCTCGCGAGGCAAGAGCCCGAAGAGACCTGAACACCATGATAGCTAGCGCCTTCCGATACGCCAACGTGTGTAGCCGCAGTGACCACTCCATAATCGGCCTTACCATCACCATGTTGCGACCGAAGGTGTGTCACCGTCGCACCCGAACCGACATTGACGAGCGTCAAAAGTGACTGAGCATCAACGCCGCGTCCGTATCTCTCGACAATAGAAACTTTGGCACCGGCACCGATATCAACTACCACAGCACCGGTTGACCAAAATCCATCTGGAAGTGCTTTCCAATTAATCTCAATCGGCTCGGCAGACCTAAAGCCTTGCGGAACACTGACCACAAAAGGATCAGCAACGAGTGCGCGACATAACCGGCCCGTAAAGCCACCGCTTTCCATCGTCAGCGCCTCGCGCACTCGGGATAGAAGTCCCGAATCTTCAGACTTTGCGCGTTCTAATTGCGAGAGCGTTAAAACCTTTAGTCCATCTGGCCCTTGAACATCCACCGGTCCAAGCGCCACCTGCCTATTGCGGGCATGGAGCGATACAAGGTTCGTGTATTTCCAATCTTCAAGTCTTGTGGTCGGAAGCCCCGACTTACAAATCAACTGGGCCTTCGCGACGGCCTGTAGGCGCCACCAATCTGGCGCACCTGGAAATGCGTTTGCAGAAGCAACTGAAAATGCTTTTAACAATGACTGCCACTGACCAGAGTCCGCATGTGGCAATACGTTTTGCTCAGCCGAGGAGCCAGTCATAACCTTTTTCCTCTAGCTTCAGTGCAAGTGTTTTGTCGCCCGATTCAATGATCTTTCCATCTGCGAGAACATGAACAAAGTCTGGAACGATGTAGTCGAGCAGGCGCTGATAATGCGTCACAAGAACAATCGCGTTGTTCGGATTTCGCAGCTTAGTTACACCGCCCGCCACGATACGAAGTGCATCGATATCGAGACCCGAATCTGTTTCATCAAGAAACGAAATTCGCGGCGAAAGCACCGCCATCTGAAGAATTTCGTTTCGCTTCTTTTCG
>JAXMMN010000690.1:0-2821 GCA_034366485.1 Bdellovibrionales bacterium | reverse complement strand
GTCCCGACATTCGCCGACGACGATCCTGTCTGGACGCATACGAAGTGCGTTTTTGACGAGATCTCGAATCGTTACTGCTCCGGTGCCTTCCATGTTCGCAGGACGAGTTTCAAGGCGCACGACGTGGTCTTGCTTCAGTTGCAATTCGGCCGCGTCCTCAATTGTTACAACTCGTTCATTCGAAGGAATGAAGCCTGAGAGCGTATTGAGCAAAGTTGTTTTACCGGACCCGGTACCGCCCGAAATGATGACGTTCATTTTGTTGGCAACACAGATTCGGAGGAACTCCATCATGTTGGCAGTACATGCGTTCCATTCTTTTGCATAGGTGTCGGGGTTTATCGACCCTTTGCGGAATTTACGAATGGTGACCGCTGGTCCGTCAATGGCAAGTGGTTCGATGACGGCGTTCACACGAGATCCGTCCTTCAGGCGTGCGTCGACATAGGGGACAGATTCATTGATCTGACGTCCCAGAGGCGCAACGATACGCTCGATGACTTTTCTCAAGTGAAAGTTGGACGTGAACTTAGTCGGGCTAAGTTGAACGATACCATTTTTTTCGATGTAGATTTTCTCGTGACCGCAAACCATGATTTCGGTCACGGCCGCATCTTCCAGCAAATCTTCTAAAGCGCCGAGGCCCAGGGCTTCGTTCAACACTTCCGTGATAATAATACCGCGTTCGTCGCGCCCAAGGCCGGGTGACTCTTTGTCCACCAGTGTCGCGATCACGGCATTTGTTTTCTTGCGCAATTCAGCTTCTTTATCTGGATCGCCTTGTGTATCGGTGACGCCTTTTTTGAGATCCATGGCTTTGATCAATTCGTTGTGAACAGTGATCTTAAGCGCGGTTCTTGGATCTAGATTCTTGAGCCCTCGATTTTTTGTTGGGCTCGAGCCGACCTCGGCTTTCGCAGGTTCTCTGTTCGCTAGTTTCAGCTGTGGTTTCGTCGTAGATTTCAATTGTTGCAACAAGCCGCCAGTTAAGCGACGAACGACGTCGAAATGTGCAGTTGAAACTGCGGCCTTCGGAGCACTCAGTACAAATGGTGCGGAACGTGCGACAGAGCCCAAGACAGTGGCATCGTCCTGGGGAATTATGCCGAGAATATTTTTGCGCAGAGACTGTCCGATGGAGGCTGGTGCGAGACCTGCGGGGCCAGCCTTATTGATTACAACTTGCAACATTTCTGTGGGCAAGTTGGCGGCAAGGAGTTCTGTCATCTGCCGCATCGTCTGGTTTACAGCCAGAACTTCTGGAGCAGTAACCATGAGAAGTGCGGTTGTACGTTCGATCACGGCATTCTGAATTGGACCTAACTGATTTCCGTAGTCGATCACGATGTAGCGAAAAATATTGGATAGGTTTTCAACTTGCTTGGCGATCTGTTCGGGCGAACCACCAAGTGTTTCGTCACGGCCACGGACTGCGGCAACGTACGCCAAGGAGGTGCCTGGAAGAATTGTCGCGACGGAGGAAAGAGTTTGTTGCGAAAGCGAGCCGCTAAACGCTGCCAGTTCTGCAACGGTTTTCACTTCGCGCATGCCAAGAATGAAGTTTTGATCACCGCAACTATGCGAATCGAGATCGATTAACAATGTCGGTTGTTTCATTTCAAGCGAAAATGCGAGAGCGAGGTTAGCGCTAAAAACGCTTTTCCCCATTCCGCCTTTACCGCCAGTAACACCAATAATGAAAGAATTCGGATTTACAGCCATCTCAATTAAACCTATCGGCACAAATTGGGACAGATTTAAGGCCAGTCTGGCATTAATCGCGGAGTTTAAACTTCGCTTTGATTTTCTCAGACCCTTGGCTTGCGCTGACTTTGATCACGGGCGTGACGAAGACAACGAACTGACTCTGTTTGCGCGTAAACTGCTTGGACGCATAGAGCGAGATCAAAGGATTTTGAACTGACTGCGGAAGCTTGTTATAAGCCGTGTTGCTAGAGTTCAAAATCAACCCGCCGATTGCGGCACTTTGTCCGCTGCGGACCGTGACCTTGGTATTGACCAAACTCTTGGAGACAATTGGCTGACCTGCGTTCATATCGACCAACTGGGCCATACCAAAGTTCATCACCATCTCAATCGCGTCAGAGCGAGGGTTATTAATCTTAGCGCCGATTTCTGCTGTGATGCCGATGTTCGCGGTGTTTGACGACGCATTGTTAGTTGAGGCTGAAAACACAGTGTATGGAATTGCCGTTTCGTTCGAAATTTTTCCAGTCGAACCGTCGGTGACTAGCAATGTTGTGCTTTCTAACACTCGTGCGTGGCCGTGCTCTTTGGCCCAGTTCAGCTTCGGCAAGAGATTCGTAATGACCGCTGTGATGGAAGAAACGATTCCTCCTGGCGAACGTGAATCGTTGCTGATGCTGATTCCAGAATTGTCGCTGATTTCAGGTGTAAATTGAAATCGAAAGCCCTTTGTGTAGCTCTTAGAGAGCTCCACAAAATGCACCACGATTTGAATAATTTTTGCCGGCTCTTTGGGAGGAGCGTCGCGAACACGGATCAAGTTCAACACGAACTCTTTCTTAACCTTGATGATCGTGCCTTCTTTTTCCCCGGCCTCTTTGATCATGTCTGGAACATACATTTGAGCAATTTGGACGGCGCGTTCCATTTCTTTCGAATCGCCGACCGTGCCTTCAAGTATGAACTTGTCATTGATTGGGTTGACCGTGATCTCTGGATTGTTGATGTGGTTCACAATCAGCTGAGCAATTTTCCGTTGAGCAACGGGACTCAACGTTACAAGGCTTGATGCTTGTGTCTCGCCGTACTGTGCGATGACCGCAAGAATTCGACT
>JAXMMN010000689.1:0-4929 GCA_034366485.1 Bdellovibrionales bacterium | reverse complement strand
TGAGTACACAGTTCAGCCGTAGTAGCGATAGGCAACTGAGGCGCCTTTTCGTGCGCCTAGGCCGCTGTCGAATGAACAACGGGACTTGGATTTAAATTCGCAAGGACCCCGTTGTTCACTTCAGAAAACACCTTGAGATCTCGCATTGTCCAATGCGGATGAGCGGACTTAAAAATTTCTACGAGCTTCGGATCAAACTGCCGCCCTGCAAAATCTTGAAGCTCTTTGTAGGCGACTTCTGTGGAAAGACCTTTTCGATACGGTCGACTCCATGTCATTGCATCAAAGGTATCAACCACCAGTATGATTCGACTCGCGAGCGGTATGTCCTCACCCTTTACGCCCTCTGGGTATCCGCGCCCGTCGAATCTTTCATGATGAAAGCGAACTCCAGGCAAAGTCTTAGCGAAAAACTCCAGATGAGAAACTGGCTCAAGGATTTTAACCGAGAGAACCGGATGGGATTTCATGATTTGGTATTCTTCATCTGTCAGCTTTGCGGGCTTCAAAAGAATTTCGTCTGGAACTCCGACTTTGCCGATGTCATGAAACAATCCTGCGTACTCGACAATTCTGGTATCGAACTCGTTAAGGCCCGCTGCACGCGCCAAGAGCTTCGCCATACGTGAAACACGGACACAATGATCAAACGTGTCGACGTCTTTGTGTTTGACCGTCGCCATGATGTTTTGTGCAACTTCAACTGACCAGTTCGGGATATCGTACGCCATTACTAAACTTATCGGCCGCACTAGACCTGGACTTCAGTCGAAACATAGAGTTTTAACGTTAGTGTCTCAAAAAGAGAACACCCCGCCTCAATGGGAGTACGGGGTGCTGTAGCCTACTTCATTGCGCGTTCAGCTGTTTCGAATGCTTGCTTTCTTACATCGTCTGCCATGCCAAACGTGAACTTTAATGCTTCTTGCTGAAGCTTCATTGCCTCAGTCGTTTGAGCAGCCCAGTAGTCTGCAGCTTTTTTAGAGAGAACCATTGTCTGCTCGGTGATTGTTTGTGTCGCGCGAAGCTGCTGACCAACCAGATCTTTCCAAGTTTGAGTCGCTGCCTCAAATCCTTTGAAATCATAGCCGCCGAAATCAAAGAAAGTTCCGCGAGCCGCTTTTTCTTTCACTGTCTCTGTAGTCGCCATGTGTTCCTGCCTTTTTACGAATGTTTCTATACGAAGCGTTTCAAAAATCCTCCGCCTCACTAGGAGAGAACGCAAAGAGAAGACTATTTTCGGCCAATATTTTTATTTCCTAGAGCACGCGCTCTAAATAGAGTTGAAGATCTGACTGGCTCTTAGCGGAAAACCAAGGTTAACATTCCTCACGTGAAGAAAACTGGTGTGCTCGATAAATGGCTAACACGCTTTGACCGATCTTTCGATCGAGCGGCGCGAAACCCAGAGCTTATGGCGATGGCCGCCTCTGGGCTTAATATTCTTTCTAACAATCGAATTCTTTTTAAAAGTAGACCTGTGCCTTTTCGAGACTCAAGTTCCGTACGACTTCTCGAGGCCGCCCGAAAAACTTTTTCTAGACGCAAGGCAGGTAGCAGTCGCCGCCTCCTTCTTCTGGAGGCGACACCTCACAAAGTCATTTATCGCGAAGGATCGCTTCAGCTAAAGCTTTACGACTCTTGGGAAACGCCTCCACGCGGCCAAGTCGTCATTCTTCCTTCCCTGATCAATCGTCCCTATATCTTAGACCTCGGACGTGGACGAAGCCTAATCCAGTATCTTGTCAAATCTGGTTTCGAAGTCGCACTTTTTGACTGGGGAAACCCCACTCGCCACGAGCAGGAACTGGGACTAAAACCCCTCCTTCAGGAGCGGCTCCCTCGAGCACTGAAAGCGCTTGAGGCGTTCAGCGCTGTTCATGATCGCGGTCAACAGCCACGTACTCTTCTTGGCCACTGCCTCGGTGGAAACCTTGCTTTGCTATTTGCCGAACAGGCACCAACGGCCTTCGATAAACTTGCGCTGCTGACCACGCCGATCGACACAGAGAACGATGCACTGCTGACCACTTGGTTTCAAACTCCAAATTGGGATCCTCAACTGTTCGCAAAAAGTGTGGATTTCATTCCTTGGACGGCCCTGCAAGCAAGCTTCCTCATGCAGCGACCAACACTGACAACAAGACGCTGGCTTCAGTTTTTTGCAAGAATGAGTGAAAAGGACTTTCGCGAGTCGTGGCTACAAATGGAAATTTGGTCGAATGATTCCGTTTCATTCCCGACACAGATTTTTCAAGATCTCTTGATTCCCATGTATCGAGAAAATTCGATGATGCGAAAATCGGAGCTGTCGCTTCCTATCTTTTCGTTGGCGGCGCTTGATGATCACATTGTTCCAATTGAGTCGGCCCAGGCGATTCGAAAATCGCATCCGAACTGTGATCATCATTTCTTTGAGGCCAAGGGCGGCCATATTGGCGCCGTGCTTTCGAGCAAAACCCGAAAAGAAGTTTGGCCGGAACTGTTAAATTTTATGGCTTCTTCACCAAATGGAGGGCGCGCCAAAAGCTTCGATCGTAACGACTCATTGCCTCGCGCCAATCTTTCTCGGAAATCGTCTGCGAAAGACGGCGCAATTTAAGCTCGGGTAAGACCTGTTTGTCGGAGAGAATTTTTTGGAAAGCCGGATGCTCGTCAAAATTTGGCGCAAGTTCAAACATCAGCGCGGCAAATCCCGCCAAATCTGAAATTGTTTGGAAACCATAGCCACGCCCTCGAGCAATCGACACGGCGATGCGGTCCTGCAGCAAGCTTCGATCAACATGCTGAACGACTTTGGCGTGGTAGTTTCGCAAATGCCAATAGATGACCTTTATGAGATCGCGTTCTATCGCCTGACCACACTGTTCAAGCTGCCGATTGCCAAGATCCAAAAGACAGGCTTCCGGACGCACGGGTTTGCGCGACCGCGAGCCCACAGGAGATTCGATCAACCGAATACTCATGTCCTCGAGATCGGGAAGACCGAACATATCGATCGGTCCAAAGAATTTCGCCTTTGCATCGGCGTTCCAAGTTTCAAGCAAAACCCCAAGAACGGAGGCGTCGTGAAACCGTAAGAAATACGGATTTTGATCTGGACCCTTGGCGATCACAAAACGCTGCAGATGATCTGCTAGCTCGCCGAGCGAAAACCGAGACACAACAAAGACTCCCCAACGCTCGGTCGAGAGGCCGTCGAGCAAGATCGACAATCCTTCAAGTGGAACTTGAACTAACTTCGGCGGCTCGTAGGTCACCCGATCCCACGCAATGATTTCGAAGAACTGCGGATCGGTATCACGGATTTCCAATTTTCGATTTGGTTCGAACGCGAAATTCTCAAAAAATGGGTCGACCAACGCGTACAGCTTCCCGGCCATTGCAAACTTAGTCAGGCGCTCGCGTGACTCTCGAATCAGCTCGCCCCACTTGCGGCCGTCGCCAATCGCCAAAGAGTCTTCAACATTTTCGCCATTTAGTTTTAGCCCGGGTGCGCCCATAGGAATCCTATCGGCGCGTTCATCCTTTCGACTGAAGGGCCTTCTCGATTCGAGACAGCCAGTTTTAAGAAATATTTCTGATGCCTTCGGTTCTTGGTCGGTGGCAGAATCTCATTATGGGAAAATTACCGAAATCCAAGTCGAAGATCAGAATCGCCAGCTTGAAATCGGTCAACAAAGCTGCCAGGCCTTGGCGAATCTTTGAAAGAATCAATCCCGAGAAACTTGGAACCCCGCCAGGAACCCCCATTCATGTCGGCGCGAAACCCGAGTTTGTTCCCTTCTTGACGGCCGCACGATTTTCCGAACACTCCGTCACCGAGTGGATACATGTGAGCCTCGACCAACTGCCCGAGATCTTAGAGGAGCGAGAAAGCTCCGTCGTGTGGGTGGACGTTGAAGGTGTGCATGATGTGGCGCTTGTTTCCCAAGTGGGAAATCTTCTTGGCCTGCACGCCCTCACCTCCGAAGATCTCGTCAATTGTCACCTTCGCCCGCAATTTGAATCCTATCCCGGCTATTTCTTCTTTGCGCTGAAAATGATTTACCTTGCCCCAGAGGATCCGGCCCGCCCAACGGCCCCCAGAACCTTGATTTCTGAACACGTCAGTCTTGTTCTAAAAGGTCGTACACTTTGCACCTTTCAGGAAAAACCTGGCGACACATTCGGCAGAATTAGAGACCGCATTCGCACGAAGACCGGAAAAGTTCGAAGCCGCGGCGCTGATCACCTGCTCTACACACTGCTTGATGCCGTCGTGGATGGATACCTACAAGTTGTGGATCACTTGGCGGAACAAATTGAAGTGCTGGAAGATGAAATGCGTTCGCCGTCCTCAAAAGGCCCACGAGATTCCCATCTCGCTCGTATCTATCAGATTAAACGCGAAATACTTTGGCTAAGAAAAACAATTTACCCCGTGCGCGATCTCTTGAGCAAAGTTCAAGTTGAAGAGTCTGTTTTCCAAGAGAACACGAAGCTTTATTTACGCGACCTTTCTCAACACATCACGCAGGTCACCGATTCACTTTCCCTGTCTATGGAAATGATCGCGGTCTTGGTCGACACCTGGCACTCGCTGACCAATCAAAAAATGAACGCCATCATGAAAACACTGACGATGATTTCCACCGTCTTTCTTCCGCTCAACTTCATTGCGGGCGTCTATGGAATGAACTTTCGCTTCATGCCGGAACTCGAAAATGAATTCGGCTATCCGTTGGTGCTTCTCGCGATGGGCGGGGTCGCGCTGACGATCTTGCTGTTCTTTATTTCGCGCGGATGGTTGTGGGAAAAGCGCGAAACGCCCTAATTTCGGGCATTGCCGCATGGGTTTCGACCGATGTCAGAGCTTTGACTGCTGAATTGCGCGGCATTGTTTTGACGCCCAGGGTGTCAGCGCTTCGACACTGACGCAGCTGCACT
>JAXMMN010000688.1:0-3863 GCA_034366485.1 Bdellovibrionales bacterium | reverse complement strand
CCAAAAACGGCACTTCCTGCGACAAGACAGTCGGCATCCCTTAGCTCTTTGGCGGTGGTCGCATTTACACCGCCATCGACTTGAATGACGACCGCTAGATTTCGCTCGGCAATTGTCTTTCGAAGCGCTGTGATCTTTGCCACTTGGTCCTGCATGAAGCTTTGACCGCCGAAGCCTGGTTCGACAGTCATCACCAAAACTAAGTCCACTAAAGCAAGATACGGAAGCACTTCCTTAAGATCCGTGCGCGGCCGCAACGTAATCCCGACGCGCGCATTTCCCGCACGTATCATTGCAATGGCGCCGGCAACGTCCTTCGTGCTTTCGACATGTATCGTGATTCCATCAGCACCTGCTTTAAGAAAGTCTGGAATCAATTTTTCCGGATTTTCCACCATCAAATGGCAATCCAGCGGCATCTTCGTCGCTTTGCGAAGACTTTGTACAACGGGTGCGCCAATTGTCAGATTTGGAACAAAGTGATTGTCCATCACATCGACATGAATCCAGTCGGCGCCCAAAACCTCTACTGATGAAACTTCCTCAGCGAGTCTTGCAAAATCAGCACTTAAAATCGAAGGCGCAAGAAGGGGCCCACCAAGCTTTGACTTCAATGACCAAGGATTCATCCTACTCCCCACCCTTAAATATTTCGCCAACAGAAACAGGATAGCCGTGCAAATAGTCTTTCAACGAAAGTCTCGCGCGCGATTCGGGCTGAACCTCCAATAGCCTGACCGCATGGCCATCACCGGCCAATACATCAATGCCGGCTTCGGAAACACCAACAATCGCTCCTGGCGGTCTGCTGCTGGGGGAAAAAGCCACCGAGGACGGAACACCCACGGCGCGATGGACTTTGAACATAGACCCATCCGCACGCCGCGCGTGTGGCACTGGTCCAAGGGCTAATCCCCGAACGAGGTTTACAACTTCGTGCGCGGGCTTAGTCCAATCGATCGCTGCCTCTGATTTTTTGATTTTCGCAGCATGGGTCACCAAAGATTCGTCTTGCGCAATCGGCGTGAGGTTGCCGCGCAAGTAGTCCATGTACTCGGTGCTCAAGAGTTCGCAGCCAAGCTTGGCGAGCAGCGGGTAGATGTCGGCAGCTGTCTGACTTTCCAAGAGCGAAATTTTGCGAACTCCCAACACAGGACCAGCATCCAACTTCTTAACCACGATTTGAAGAGCAACACCGGTTTCTAGGTCTCCTGCCATGATCGAGCGCTGAATAGGTGCCGCTCCTCGCCACTTCGGAAGAAGTGAACCGTGGACGTTGACCGCGCCTTTCGGAAACAACGCTAAGAACGCATCACCTAGCAGTTGGCCAAACGCCACGACGACGGCACTTTCGACCGCGAGGTTATGAACCTCTTGGCGAAAGGCTTCCGTGTTGACGGTCTCGGGAGTTAAAACCTTTAAGCCTTTTTCGAGTGCCAGTTTTTTTACCGGCGATGGCGTGAGTTGCATTTTTCGGCCCGCCGGTCGATCCGGCTGGGTCACGACAGCTGCGATTTCAAAATGTTCGTCGTCCAGCATGGACTGAAGTGCAGTGCTGGCAAAGGCGGGCGTTCCCATGAAGAGAATGCGAACTTTGCTCATTTCTTTTTCGGTTCTTTTCCGTTCGGAGATTTCCCGGCGGAGGTATTTTCACCGGCCGCCCGACGTTCAGCGCGAAGCTCGCGAACTTTCTTTCGCTCTTCGACAACTTCTTCCGGAGTGGGATAACCAGATTTCTTGATCTTGTTTTTAATTTTGTTCGACTTGATGAAACTCAATCGATCGATGAAGAGCTTTCCCTCAAGATGATCCATTTCATGTTGTAGGCAAATAGCTAAGAGACCGTCTGTTTTGATCAGAAGCTCTTTGCCATTTTCATCCAGTCCTTTGACTTCAACGTAAAGTGCTCGCTCGACAGTGTCGAAAAACCCAGGAACACTGAGGCAACCCTCTTCATAGGTTGTAAGGTCCTTTTGCACCAAGATTTCAGGATTAAAAATAGCGAGCGGCTGCTTAACGGTCTTTTCAAGTTCCGTCAGACCCTCGTCTGTTGGATTTCCGTCTTCGTCGGTGGGCCTTGTATCTATGACTAGCAAGCGAAGGCTTTCGCCCACTTGCGGAGCCGCAAGGCCAATTCCGTTTTCATCATACATGGTTTCAATCATGTTTTTGACGAGCGAACGGTGCTCGTCCGTGACCTCTGTCACGGACAATCCTTTTTTACGAAGACGAGGATCTGGGTAGCGAAGTACTTCTAGTTTCACGGGGGCCATTCTAACCGGGACCGGCCTTCAGTACAAGTGCTTCAGGCCCACAGACCCATCAGAGAAGCTTAGACTGGCGCCAAAACGCTTAAAGACGCTCGCAAGACGGAAAATTAGGCGAAGTGTCGCCTGAAACTCGAATAAAATATCCTGTTCCGACTTGGCTTTTACCGCGGAATTCAATAACGACCGTACGTCCGTCATCAAGCTTGTAGCGCGTCTGAAAGACCTCTGGAATGGACTCGAGAATTCTGACATCAACGCCGACAATTCCGTATTGATTTTTTTCGCCCGTCTTTGTGACCAACGAAAGAACTTTTTCGGTCTCGAAAACTTTAAGTTCTGATCCTGTGTGAGTGGTACAGGCGACCTGTGGCACTGCGCGAGACGAAGTGACTGGCGGCATAGCCGTTGCGAACTCTGGTAGAGTAATTGTGGCTTTCGATCCGTTTGCACCCTTGATTGTGAGAGAACCACCTGAATAGTACTCACCTTTGATTCCCGTAGCTTCCAAGTTGATAACGGCCGTGCGGTGCAAAAGAGCTTCGCAGAAGTCGTTGGTCTTGTGAACAAGCTCTGCTTGGCATTGAACAGGCATCGATTCCGCACAGCCTTTCATTTTCAATGAGTAGTCGTGCTCCCCACAACCGCCGCCATGGCGAACGCCGATGAGAATATTTTTTTCTGCGCCATCAAGTTCAGCTGACACGATTTCCGCGGCGGCTCCAATGTTCGCAAAACCAACAACCCCAGCAATAAGAACGGTCGAAAACAAAGTCAGGTGTTTCATATTCCCCCTCAGCGATTAATAAGTAATTTAGCGGTGCATCCGCCGTTTCCGCATTGGGAGAAACAGAGATCAAGACAAGATAGAAAAACAATTGAACGTTTGAAATAATCGCATCGTGCGGATTGTTTCACACCGAACAGACTTAGATAAATAAACGACTTTTTTTCAATTCGCTCTAGCGCGCGGTCCCTGTGGCCCTCGTCGGCGTTTTCATAGGCCGTGGCCCCTGCTGTCCGTAATATTGAAAATTCATTGGGGCTTTGCAGTGACCTTCGACGGAATTGAACGAGGGATATGCTTTCTTGTCGCTACACATATCGAGCGACATCATACCCAAGCTGTGGTGCCAGCCCCCCGAAACTGATTTCGCGTCACGGCACCAAAATCCTTTGGAACCATAAGTCACAGGATCAAGTGAAAGCCCGTGGATTTGTCCATCTGAAACTGCGCCGATTACAGCGCCATTGCTTTTCAAAACAGTGACCGGCCGTTCACTCGCAAGTTTAGCTCGAACTTCGGCGATGACCGCGAGAGAATTTTTCTTCTCCAAATCGTCTAGCCGTCGCAAAGCTTTATCACGCAGGCGTTCAATTTCTTTGGTGCTCGCGGATGAACGGGAATCTCCGATCAAAAGTTCGTTCAACCGAGCCGTATATTCCAGAAGTCTTTCGATTTCTTCACTGTCTGGAAAGGCATCTTTAAACCGCTGGCCGGTTTTTTTTCGTTCATCCATCGACTGTCCACGAATCACAACAATTTCATCGAATGGAATCGGCAGACCTGATCTACCAATTGTTTTTTCCAAATAC
>JAXMMN010000687.1:0-4106 GCA_034366485.1 Bdellovibrionales bacterium | reverse complement strand
TTCTGCGTCGTGGAATCGGCGCATTTTCCAGAGGAAGTGAGAAATATAGGGTCGGCGAGCCTCACCGGTGGAGACCATTAACAATTTAGTGATCTTCAAATCATAAGGGTCAGTGAAGAGAAGAATCAATTGCTCTTGAATGAAATTGGTATCCAGCGTGACGTAATTGTCAGTGCCGATTCCGAGTTCGAGATTTTTCTTTTCCCACCAAGAGAATGGGTGATCTTTGTAATCCTCAAACAACGCTGAGAGCTTGTTGTTGGAAGAGGGAAGGGAGACCAACGATACGCCCTTGTCGATCATTCGATTTAGCACATCGTGTTGGTAGAGCTCAACTTCGCGAGCCGTGTGGAATTTCGCTTTGGTGAACAAAAGTGCTTCTTCGTCGGTCAAAAGCTTTCCTGCAATCAGCTTGTCTCTCACCGGTAAAGAATGGTCTTGCCAGTCCATCTCGGCGACTTCGTTATATTCCAAAGTTCCTTGTCGTACAGCCTCGCCTCGTCGGTTCCATTTCAAAACGCGTTGATAGAGAGAATGGAAATAGAAATTCGGATTAATGCCTAAAGAAAGGCCATGTTCAAGCGTGTCTATGCGCCAAATGTTCATAGCGTTGTCGACCGCCTGGATCCCTTTACGGAGTGTTTTCCAAACTTCGCCGTGGTGGCTTCGAATTTTAAAGCCACGATACTGAAGCTTCCTGAAACCTAACTTCATATCGAGGAAGTGGGTCTTTTTGTAGAGATCGGCTTCGTTTCCGACCGTGTCGACTTCGTTTAGGTAAGGGGTGAGAAAAGGATACCGATCAAGCAAAGATAGGATTTCGCCGACCTGATGAAGGAAGTGATCTTTTTTCGACTTAAAGCGGACGTTATCGTAGAAGCCGGCCTCTTTTCGGAAAGAGGGCGAGAGCGTGAAGTTCCAGTGCGGACACTCTTTTTTAAAGCGCATGAAGCCCTCGAAGAGGCCAAGAACGACATCCTCTTCTGTTACATCTTCAAGGCCAGGTACCTTTTCTGATTCGTCAGAGGTCGCGCGCGAAAGAGAAAACTTTAAGCGAATAAAACCGACGTTGTACTGCCCGTAGAGCGTTTTGGCCATTGAGTAGGCCGCATCGGCATGGGCCGCGCGATCGGTGAGGACGAGCTTCGGGAGCATTAAAATCGAGAGGTAGCGACTGAATCGTTCGTTGTCTTTGATTTTTAAGAGTCGCTCGACATCTTCCACGGACTTAAGTGGGAGCGCTGAGGGACCATAAATATCGGTGATTTTCTTTTCGTAGAGAGCTTTGTTTGGGCCCTCAAGAAGTTGCTTGAGGCGTGGGTACAGAAAATCTGCTGAAAGAGCGCCGGTGAGATGAGTGTGTTCGTCGCGGTAGGGGATAGGGAATCTGCGGAAGAACTCAAAGAGCGCCGCTGCCACGATGTGATTCAAAAGTGTGTCGATGCCAATCTGATCGGTCTGAAATGCGGCGATGAGGCCGCGGAATTCAGAGATTTGTTTTGTGATGACCGGATCTTTTCGAATGCGATCGGAATTCAGCATCAGTTCAAGAGTGTCGTCGAGGGTGATGCCGTTTGTTTCAGAGATAATCTCGATTAGGGCCTGAGTCAGATCTTCGAGTTGAGCCGGTTTGTGGGGAGCATGTAGTTTCAGGTGTTGCATGGCTCAGTATGACATCCAAAATGCCGCTCATCAAGTAGGACATCACCATGAAAGTCTGAACCCTACTGAGTTCCTATTTTCGGCACTTTCATGGCTTATATCAAAGGAACTCGAACGAGAAACCGGGCGGGAAAGTCGGACTTTGCTTTGGCCCGAACCAATTTCACATGACACCATGGTTCCGTGTTTAAACCCGATGGTGACTTCATTAGCTTTCGTTAACTTTACGTCCTCAGGCGCAAGGGTTTTCAGTGATAGGTAATCGTCGGTGGATTGATCGCTTTCACCTTCTGGGGCGCCTTGAAAGCTAGGCATGCCTGGAATTTGAGGCATACCAGGAAAAGCACCTGGATCGCTCGCGGGCCCACGTGTGCCCGAATCGTCTTCCTGACCTGGCTCGGGCCAGTCTTCGTCATCCACTGGTTTAAACGCGCCGAAGAGGCCGCGAAGTTGACCGTTAACCTGGTTCAACCATTGGTCTTCGAGTGGCTTCACGAGTGGTCTCATTTCGCGTTCAAGCCAAACGGATCCGACATCGTTCATTCGGTTCGAATGGATTTCTGGAGCGCGAAACGGATCTTCATTGAAAGCGACATGAACTGGGCGACTAGGGGCATATTCGCGAATATCGAAATGATTGGATTTGCTGCTTTCCGGAACTGCGTGAAGTGAAAGCAAATTCGAATTTTGTAGAGCCTTGTACGTCTCACCGGGAGCGATTTGATTCGACGGAATTGGTGGTTCTACGTTGATTGCATGAGCAGGCACTTTTTGCTCGTGTCGATTTTGAAATGCTGGAATGAGATCGTGCGACTTCGGTGGCGTGTGATGGGAGAAGTTTTGATAAGCCAAAATCAAAACAAGGGAGCCCGCAAGAATGGGTGCGGGGCCTTTAAGCTTCCGTCGAAGACCAAAATAAAGTCGGCGAATCATACAGATAGTTTACGCGAGTCCTCAGCCGCCTGTCTTGAAGACTCAAACTATTTATTCGAATGTGTCTCAGTTCAAGACAGACAGTTGAAAATTAAAGTGGCCAATCGCTAGGTTCGGCACAGTAGGGGTGAATGGATTGATCTTGAACGACTTTTGCCGTTGCAAAATCATAAGAGAATTTATGATCCCACTGGCTGCACCAAATGGCCTTGCTTCGATCGATTCCAGTGCCACTGGCATCTGATTTTGCGGGCAAGTCGCCAATTTTAAAAATGCAAGTTTCAAGTTCGATCGACGAGTTTCGAGCCATCGGATTTTGAGTGCCTTCCATTAGACCAGTATTTGAAAGGAGTTCCGATTTGAACACCGTGCCGTGTGGTGGTTGCGCGTCGAAATACCAAGTGGCGTTGTCGGCATCGAGATTTTTTGGGTCTTTGTTCCACTTATAGAGATCAAACCGCCCATAGTTTTCGAAAGAAGATGCAACCGGATCGTCGTGGCTCGAGTCGACCACCCAATTGTCATGTCGAAGGAGTTGGTAGGCCCCAAAGTGCTTATGAACATAGGCGAAACGGTTGCTCACAGTTCCGTCCGGCAAAAGTTCGCTTTGAAACATACAGCCCTTAAGAAACTGAACAACGCCGTATCGAGGAATGGAGCTAGCTTTATCCACTTGAATCACAAATCGAAAATCCGTCATGTAGCTCGCAAATTCAGGGCGCTCGTCAGGCAAAAGAACTTTGATTTTTCGTTCGACGATTTTCACACTCTTGAGATCGCAGAGATCGTCCTTTTTGCAGTCTGCGACTTTTGGCATTTGCACGGTACGCTTTGAAAGTTCTTTGATCGATGCTGAGGATTGCGCATGAGCCGAACCGGTGCCCAGAATCAGTAAACTCACAAAACCCAGACCGATAGATTTTGAAAACAAGGCACGCCTCCTAAAAAGAGTAATCCTAAAAAGCCATCTAACTGCCTTCTAGGTGAGCACTAAGAGGAGGTGGGCGCAAGTGCAGTGGCGGAGAAGAGGCCTTGCCGCCTAGACTATCGTCGGGATGGTTTTATACTTCGATCGTCGACAGCGCTCGAGTTCCACCAGCCTTTGTGGTGTTTGAGCTGATCTTGCAGCCAAGCCGGTGGAGCCCCATCGGCAGAAAACTTAAAAAGAATTGAATTGGTCGGCGTTTCTTGAATGTGCACACCAACAACGTCGACCTTTGAAGCTGGCAACGTCGCACGGTGCATCGCTTGGAGCTTCAACGCAAAAAGACCGGCGATCATTTCTGTCGTAGGATCAGTTGGAAAGGGAAGTAGGCGTGCATGAGGAGTTTCGCGAATCAAGGTTTGAACAATCGGGTCTTTTTCGTGGTGAAAGTAACTGTGATCGGCGACGTCAGAAATAAATGTCTTCCACTTTTTTTTAACTTCGCCAAATTCCGCCGCCATTGCTGATCGATCAAGTCCTTCGGTTTCTCGAAAGCGAAAGATCGCGGTTGCGTACCAGGTATGTC
>JAXMMN010000686.1:0-2015 GCA_034366485.1 Bdellovibrionales bacterium | reverse complement strand
TGAATTCACGTTTGACGACATCGTTCGCGAACTTGAAAAGCCAGGTCGCGATCCGCGTGATCCGTTTAAGGTCTTTGCTTTCCGCGACGATATTTTCGAAGTGAAAGATCTTAAAGAGGGCATGATTTGTCCTGGGATCGTCACGAACGTGACGAACTTCGGTGCCTTCGTTGATATTGGTGTTCACCAAGATGGCCTTGTCCATATTTCAGAACTTTCGACGAAGTTCGTCGATGATCCGCGCAAGGTAGTTAACCCTGGCGATCAAGTGACGATCCGTGTCCTAGGTGTGGACATGGAAAAGACCCAGATCTCACTTTCAATGATTTTGGAAGCGGATGCTCCTCGCGAACGCGCGCCTCGCGCGGAAGCTGGTCGAGGTGGCGGTCGCGGTGCAAAGCGGGAAGCTCCGGCTGCGCCTGCTCCGACGCCAACGCCAGGCCCTCGTGTCGGTGGACCTCAGCCGCGTGCAGCTGGAGACAGTGCGCGCGATAGCGGATCGCGTCCAACACCACGTGGCCCAGGGCCGATTCAGCCAGCAGGTTCTGGTGGAAGCGGCGGACTTGGGCGTGAGAGTGGGGGACGAGTTGCGCATATTGGTTCGAACTCTGGTGGGCCTCGTGGCCAAGGCGGCGGTCCACGTGGTGGTCAGCCATTCAACAATCCGTTCGCGGCGTTGTTGAATAACGATTCGAAGTCGAATCAAAAGCGCTAATGGTAGCCATGATTGCTAAGACTCTTTCGGCGATTTCAGTTCTCTTGCTTGGTGCATGTGGAACTGGATCGCAGTTCAATTGGGAAGAGTCTGAAGCAAGTAAGGCCATTCGTCGGCCAATTGAAGCGAACATTGGATTGTTCAAGCTGTGTCTCGACAACGAGCGCAAGCTTAACCCTCAATTCGAGGGCGATCTTACTATGGATTGGACAGTCGACGATCTAGGTAATGCCAGTGCGGCCTCGCGACGGCACGGATCAATTCTGCAAGGTGCTTTTGTCGCCTGCATTAGCGAAAAGATTGAAGCAACAAAGTTTACGCCAAGCGAACCTGGCAAGCGCTTACCTGTGACTTATACCTTCCAGTTCCAACGAAAACCCTAATAGCAGATAACGGTCTTAGCTTTTTCGCAGCTGGAGTAGGCGATCGACGATTTGGACGAAGCCTTTGCCGCCTTCGAGTCCGGCGACAAATGCAGGTTTGGATTTCAATCGGTCGGCGAATTTTGTGATGTTCGCGACGGCAAACGAACTTTGAAATGCGCCGAACATTGGTTCATCGTTGGGTGAATCGCCGCAGAAGGCGATTTTGCCAGAAGCGCTTTCCGTCGTGAAATCAAAACCGAGTTCGCGTGTGCAGTATTCTTTGGTCATCGAAAGTTTATCGTAGCTACCGAACCAACCGTTCACGTGAATGGAACTCACTTTTGCGACGGCGCCATGCTTTTCAAAAATCGAAACGATCTGATTTATGTCATTGTCTGACAATGGACCGACGTCTTCTGCGAAGTCGACGGCAAGATCCATCAATCTAGAAAACTGATCGCTGGCAATGGCGCATCCACGCACATTTCGTAAAACTTCATATTTGATCAGTTCAAGTTTTTCGCGATTGGACTTCATGGTGGCTTCATTGAAGACAAAATGACGTTTCATTTTTCGGTCGTGATAACGAAAATAAAACCCACCGTTTTCGCCGATGATGCCGTGAACCGGCCAGAACCGGGCGATCATTTCGCACCAACCAGCTGGACGTCCGGTAACGGGAACAACGCGGATTCCATTTTCTTTCAGGCGCCAAAGACTTTCATAGGCGTCCGCGTGTAGCTGACCTTCGTCGGTGATGGTGTCGTCAATGTCAGTGAAAACAGTGTGAACTTCGGTGTTGTTGAAGGATGCAAGTGGTTTCATCATCTCTCCATCGGACCAGGTCGTGCTGCGGCGTTCAAGATGAATTTCTGAAAATTCCCTTGCCCTCGCATGGTCGTTCGCTCCACTTTAGGTGAAGTGGATGCAGTTCA
>JAXMMN010000685.1:0-12970 GCA_034366485.1 Bdellovibrionales bacterium | reverse complement strand
AGCAAGAAGACCTGGTTCAATGACGAAGCCTTGCCGCTTTGTGGGTCATAGAGCGTACCTACAAGCTGAGTCGCGCGAGTTGCATCACCACGGTTTTGCATTTCAACAATGACCGCTTTCAACGAAAGACGGAACTGTGTTTGGTTTCGGATGCTTTCGATAAAATCTTTTGGCATTCGAATCGCGTCATTACCCATCGATTGTTGGTCGAGGAAGTAGCCAAGTGAAAGAACCGGAAGACCAATCGATGCGCTCTCGCCTCGTTTTGGCTCGGTCTTGATGTTCTTTTCCATCGCCGACGCAAGAGCCGAAGTGAACTCTCGCGAATACAGTGTCGAGTACGAAAACAGACCATCTTGCCCAGAATAGCGCGGAATTGGGAACATCCAGCCACCTAGCATTGTGTAAGGGTAGGGCGTGGTGAGCGCGTTCACGGCGGCAAGCTTCAGAGGAAACACCGACAGTGTCGAGTACGTTCCAAAGACTCGCGAGTAGTCCGTCCAGCCGTCGCCGCCGATGACTTGTGCAGAAATCGAAGCGTTGTCCCAGTTCATGCGCGTGCGATCCGGTCCTGGTGTGTTCAGCAGGATCGTGATCTCCGACATGACTTTCTTGTTCACGCGGCAAAGTTCTTTTAACTCTGGCTTGCGACGGAAGATGTCTTCCAAAGTCGCGCTGCCTTGCATTTCACCGGCGCAGACGCGCGAGAATTCGTCGAGGTCACGTTTGCTTTGTGAAATGGTTCGAATTTCGGGTTCATATTTTTGGCGCATGTAATCGTAGAAAATTCGAACGCGGCCAAGCGCACGTAGCGAATAGTACCACAGCGCACCTTCAGCATAGTCGGGGTCCGCACCAGTCGCATCTGTGAACGCGTGGATTCGAGCGACTTTGTTGATATTGAGGTCGTCGAAATAGCTAGAGACGATGGTGTCAGCGTCAAAGCCACGATCGAAGCGATTGCAGTATGGATCAGCCGAGAACGAGGCGTGGAAGTCGTTACATTGTGGGAAGTAAGACGTCTCGAGTTCTGGTTTCTCTGGATGACGATCGGGAATCAAGCCGCTTGCTGGAAGCTTCGCGAACGTGAAGTCTTCCTGCTGGCTTCCGCGTTGGAAAGTTGGGAACTCCATGTTGTAGAGGTAGCGAAGAGTCAGTTCGTCTTGATAGCCCGGAGCGATATGATCGTGTGGCGTCAAGAGCTCTGTCACTGGATGACGGTAGCCCATCACGGATGACGAGTTGGTCATTCCATTGGCTGCGCGCTTTTCTAACTCAGCGACATATTTGCTTGGAAGTGATCCCTTTTCAGGAAGAATGTTCTCCTTGAATTGGTGACCAAGCCCGAGGAAGTGTCCGTACTCGTGAAGGATCAATTCTTTGACGACCTTCTTAAGTCCATCTTCGTAGCCGACTTTTGATTGTGCGATGCCTTCTGCGATCATCGGCCCGACGTCGACAAAGCGACGATCGAGATCATGAGTGACGCCGTTTGTGAGGCGTTGAAGCTGATCGGCCGTTGAATAGTTGATGCGACGAAGTTTTTCTCCAAAGCCAAGCTCTTGATCTTCGGCGCCGAAGACGCTCTGCCGAGCCTGATTCGTTGGTCCCTGAAGGAATCCGAACAGTTGCGCTTTGTTGCGATTGAGATCCACTTTGTTTGATCGGATCTGCAAGTCTTGAAGCGTCGTTCTTAGCGACGACATCATGTTTTCAGCTTGTGCGGCAGACATTTGCTCGGCCATGCGTTGGCGCTCCGAAGCGGAAAGCGCTTTCGCTGGGAGATCTTTTTCACCGGCTTTGCCTGAGGCTTGTGTGCCAGCTGTTGCCAAAGTCTGAAGATTTCTGTTCAACAAAAATTGCGCCGTCGACGCTTGTAGAACGTTCGAAGTTGCACCTGCGCGCAGGCCCTCGTTCATCGCAGCTGAGAATGGTGTTAGCGCCTTTGGATGAAAGTATGTTTCGAAAGGGTTCGGAGAAATCGAAGCACGACCTGATTTTTTGGCGCCGGCAGTCTTAGCAAAGCCAGCAGTCCCGCCGCCACCAGCGGACTCCAAGTATCCCTTTACATAGCTTTCTAGGTAGCCGCCATAAAGTGTGATCTGGCCCCAGAGGATTTCGCCGTTTCGAACGTCAGCCGCAGCCATTCCTATCCCAAGCGGAGACATTTCTGAAATCTGCTTGTCATCAACCCAAACCATCATTGGGTAGCGAAGATCAAAGGGGTGCTTCATCGGCTTCTTGTTAAGACGAAACGCTTTCGGGCGTTTCTTTGACGGATTGTTTTTGTTTGGATCTATGGATTCAAAAGTTTTGTTCCACTGCTCGACAACGTCCTCGGCGACAGGAACGTATTCTTCCGGAAAGCCATGAAGATAAACATCATGAGTTTTCGCAAGATCCCACTTCGCTGCGGACCAAACTTGTTGTGTGCCTTCTCGCTTTTCGCCTATGACGTGAAGTGCGTTTAAGAACTTCGAGTTCTTGGTGTTGTAGGGCGTTTGTTTGAAGTCTTTGTTGTGTTCAAACGCTTTAAAGTTAAAGCGAATGCGTGCGCCAATTTCTGCACCCCAAGATGGGTTGTGAACAGATGCTGTAAAGGCGAAGAAGCCGGACTCTTTGTCCCACTCAATGTCGTCGACTTTCGTGATTCGACCGTCACGAGAATTGAAGAACATAGCCATGTCCCAGTCCTGAATCGTAAGACGATCAAGGCCGAGATCCATCAATGGACGAGCAGAGTAGTGCGAGCGAGAAGAGTTTTTGACCATTTCATTGGTGTCACGGCCATAGGAGTCTTTTGCTCGCTCGTAATAGTAGTGATTGTCGATTGGAATTACGATCGCCTCTTTCCAACGGTTGCGATGTTTCGGATCATCGCCGTTTGGAAATGAGGGGTTCACCAGGCGCCCAATGAGTGCGCTGTTTGTGATTTCAAATTCAATATTACAGTGGTTTGTCATGACTGCCGCGTGAGTAAGCCAAGCGGAAGCCATTGCGCCTGTTTCCGAGATCGGTGCCCAGCCACAGACAAATGTTCGGCGTTTAACGATGTTTTTAACGACATTGGACTTCTTGCCGTTAATTTCTTCTGTTGTGTTGACTGACGCGACTTGCTCGAAAAATGTTTTTTCGATGCCGGTGTTGTCGGTTGAATCGACCGGAGGTGGTGTCTCGGTCGAAGGCGTGCGAATTGTGCAAGCCGCGGCAAACGCTAAGGTGGCCATCATCGTCAAAGCAAAGGAGACTTGTTTCATTGTCGTCGTTTTGCTGTTCATTTGTTGATCCTTGGTTCGCGGTTGCAGATCGTTCTTTTGTTCGTTTTTATTTTTCATTTTCCGGTCGCCGGTATTTCTAGTTTTCCAGGAACATTTCGGCTGGCCGTTTCGGGGTCGACACTTGATAAATCAAAGCGCCTAGCCATGTTGGCTCGCTGGTCTCCGGCACCATTCGGAAGTGGAGTGCCATCAACGGAGTAAGCAATAGGAAGTGGAGAGGAGTGACCGCTTGAAATGCCGGCCGACTGAAACATCGACGGGCGGCGTGCTTCCTCAGCGGCGATCCCAAAGAACGTCGCGATAAACAAAAGTAGAAGCCAAAAGCTGACAACGTCAGAGTCGCCATCCGTTCCATTCGGTTGATTGGAGCGTGCGTCACTGTTGGAGCGTGCGTCACGAATGCTATCAACACGGCTTTTTTCCGCGTGGTAGGATTGAATTTCGTTAGGCGTTTTCATGCGAGGTCCTTCCGAGGTACACGATCCGTCTGACCGACCATCTGGTCGATCCAACTGGGAGATATGTTCAAGCGGTGGGCCGCCTCGATTTGGCGCTGTCGAAAACTTAGACGTCTAAAATAATTCAGTTTTTTCGATTTTCGAGGGCTCTTAAATAAATCGCTGACGCCTGATTCGGCGCTTCGGGGATCGCGACTGACAAAAAACGTCGCGCGGTACTACCGTGGCACCGACGCGCTGTAACCCCTCGGTTTTAAGGGAAGTTTTCGATAGCCTTAGCGGCTTTCTCATGGCTAAACTTTCGGAGTGAAAGACATAGAAGTAGCCAATTCAAAAACTCGTGTACTTGTTGTTGAAGACGAAGCGGATATCCGCCGCATCCTAAAGGATCTGCTTGAAGCGCAGGGCTTCTATGTTGTCGACCTGTCCTCAGGACATGCGATTCTTCACCAGATTGAACTTCATCATCCAGATGTACTTTTAGTGGATCAAATGATGCCTGGAATTACGGGTGTCGAAATCATCGCGCAGGTCCGTAAAGACGGACGCCATGCAAACCTACCGATTATCATGGTGACTGGGTTGAGCGGCGAAGAAGACAAAGTGAAAGTTCTTAACTTGGGCGCGGATGACTATGTCACAAAGCCATTTTTGCCAAAGGAATTGGCGGCGCGGATCAATGCCCTCGTTCGTCGAACAGCGGCCCGTGAGTTGGCATCGAAGAACGAGCCGCAAGAGCTGATTCGCGGTGATATTCGAATTGAACTTCGTTCGCATCGTGCGTTTGTCGGCAGCGAAGAAGTGCAGTTGACGCTCACGGAATTTAAAATTTTGCGCGAGCTCTTAAAGCAAGTGGACCATGTTTTAACGCGAGAACAGTTGCGAGAGCGAGCTCTCGAAAGCGTGAACGTCACCGATCGAACGATCGACGTGCACATGGCATCACTCCGCAAAAAAATGGGTCCCATCGGCGACACCATCGAAACCGTTCGCGGCGTAGGCTACCGCCTCGCCCGCTAGTATTGCCGCAGGCCTTTTCGGAAGGCGGGCATCCTGCCCTCCTCGCGAGGGGACCGGCATCCAGCCGCGCGAGAGCTTCCTCAAATGCCTACGGCAATCTCCAACGTTCTCCCGATATCCCCCACGGCCGTAGCGATCCAGCGTCCCCCAGTCCGAATCTTTCCGCGCCACTGCACGGAAAGCAGCGAAGGCCAGCGGCCGAAACGACATAGACAAACGCGACTGAGCGGGGTGGATCTTCTCCTTACCCCGTCGTCTAGATTGGTCTTTTGATAGGCTTGCGGCTGCTATTGATTCCGCGAACGCGGGAGCTGCCGGTGGGTCTCTTCTTCGTCCAGAGTTTCCAGGCATCACTATGTCCTGGTGCTACTCCTGCCATCGCAGTTTCGCGTACTCGACTTAGAGGAGGCAGACTCTCATCTGCGGGGATTCGCTGTTACCAGCGCTTCCTTGGGAACATACTAGAGCATTCGCTGTGCCAGCCGTTTGGCGGGGAGAAACCGTACTTTCAGGGTCAGTCTGTCACTTGCGTCGGGGGTATCTTTGGCCGCGTGCTTGGGCGGTGGGGCCTTCATTTAGTCCCCATAGTGAATAGGTCGTCCATTAGGTATGGACTCTGTAAAATGGCCTTCATCCATAATTTTCTCTTATGATACTTCTGAGGTCGTATCGAGAGACCAAATGGCCCCGGTCAGGTCGAAGACGTAAAAATTCGACCCCGCACAAGTTTGGGCTCCCAGACCGGTTTCGTGCGGCAAAGTGTATCAATCTTCGACAATCATGAAAAACGTTGAATTTTCAGGTACCTGCGACTGTAGGAGGTTGAAAGAACTTGGAATTTTTGAAACTCAGGGCCCTCCACCGTCAGTGACAGTTTACGTCGCAACAGCGAAATTTCGCAGTCCAAATGGCGATGCGCTTTTAGAAGATCTCGAATGATTTCAAAGACCTTCGCGCTGCTCGGTGAGCGTGAAAACTCGTTGGTACAGACTTCATTTCGCGTTGGGCACCGTGCTTGCCTTGTTGATCAGGAGAATGACGAATTTAGAATCGAAGACGACAACATTCAGGCAAAGAGCCGGGCGCCAAGTCGCTCGTCTATTGAAGCGTAAGAAGCTTTACGCAAGCCTGCTTGTCGCCGGGCTCGCATTAATCACGCAAGCCTGTGCGCCACAAACGTCGCCACAGAACTCCTGCAACTTTGTTATGAGTGGTGATAGCCAGCGCGTCTCTTGGGGACCTGCAACTCCTGTCATTCTTTATGTTGATAGTTCGGTACCTTCGGAATTCTACGATGCCATTCGAACGGCCGTAATGACCTGGAACCAATCACTTGGTCGCGAAGTTTTGAAAATCGGCGGATGGTCTTCGGCGTATCCGATCGAGAGGCAAGATGGCGTCAACGTGATCTACTTCAATAAGACTTGGCCCGAAACACAGCGCGAGAAACAGGCTGTCACAACAATTTGGTGGGCTGGCGACCGCGTGTATGAGGCTGACATTCGTGTGAATGGCGTCCCATCTTATTTTCAATACTTCTGGGGTCCAACACCAATTGATGGTCGCGTGGACTTCGAATCTCTTTTGCTTCACGAGCTTGGCCACGTGCTGGGCCTCGAACATCCAAAAGTAGAAGCCTCCGGTACTGTCATGGCGCGGCGTTTGAATGACGCTCAGTTGCGACGCACTCCTACGTTGGAAGATGTCGGAGACTTGAAGTGCGAGTACTAGCGCCTAACTGAAATAAAGCGTCGATCGCGACGCGGAATTTCGGATGCGCCGGTAAAGAGGCCTTTTCATAGGGTAAAAGTTCCAAAATGGAACTTATTTGCCGCGAAGTGGCTCGACGTTTGTAAGGTTATTTAAGTTGTGAAGTGATGGCTTCACTCGAGACGATACAACCAAGCGGGGCCGGGTAGTCTAGCCCCCATGCGGAGGAAACATGTCGCAAAAATCATCGAACCCAAATGATTCGTTCAAAGCTGGCGCGACATCGAAGTTGTATTCTGCGACTGCATTTGATTCCGCTGAAAGTGCAAACTTAGAAACCTCTGCTTTCCAAACCCGCGCATACCACGAATTGCTCGACAATCCACACATCGAACTCGATGGTCTTCAGCGTCTTCAGGAAAACCTCGCTCGTCTTGAAGATCTTCATGGCCGCCTTCAATTCTTGATGCGCGATCTCTCGTCGCTTCTAAAAAAGTAGTACGTTCCCATGGCCATTGGTCGAGGGAAATTCCTCGACTGTGATTTCCCACTCTCCGGCGCTATTCTTAGAGAGTGAAAAACACATACGGTTTCATCGCGTTTATTCTACTAAACTTCGCGTCAGTCTTACTTCTCGCTCCCACGTCTCACGCCGCAGACATTCTTTACATCGGCGACTCGCACAGCACGGGCTGCTTCGGGCGAGAGCTTGATGCCACATTGCGAACAATTAAAAAAACCGATGCGGCTGACAAGCTAGCAGCAGTCATCACGCAGGCCTCTTGCGGAACGGCCTCTAGTCATTGGCTGAAGGCAAAAGGTCATGTCACGCGCTGCGGAGCGCTGGTCTGTGACGAAGCTGGAACTTGTGATTCTCGCAGCGGTAAAACCGACTCGATTGGATCCTTGCTAGATAAAGCAAAACCGAAAGTTACAGTGGTTGCCCTCGGCACCAATATGATCAAAGGGAAACGTGATCAAACCGAAAGTGAAACGCGATCATTGATTATGAAAATCAAAGAGGCCGGTAGTCAGTGCATTTGGATTGGCCCACCACAAGCCGCCTTGTTTTTTTCGCCGCTCACAAAGTTCAATGAGTTCGTCGAAAAGCTAGAGGCGATCGTCGAATCCGAAGGTTGTCGATTTGTTTCAAGCACCGACAAGACGTCGCGTGAAAATCTGAACGACAGCATGGGTCTTCACTATGGCTGCAAAGACGCGCAAAACTGGGCAATCAAAGTTGCTCCGGTTGTTAAGCCTCTCGTCGAAGCGGGGCTCTCGCAAGATGCTTCGTTATCTGATTCGGACACACCAACAACCGCACCGGTCAGCAAGTAGTCATCAGCTAAACGCGTTTTGGAATCGTGATGGTGATGTTGCCGTTCTCGTCGATTTCTTTTCTAACGCCGTCTCGAATCACCGGAAGTCGCAGCGGAAATTCCTGGCGCCAGGTTTGATATGTACTCATCGAGGCTTTTGTTCCCTCGGCATCACGTTTGTCAGAAAATTGGCGAGTGGCCGATAGCCAGGCCTTGCCATCCTTTACGCGAATGTCCACTTTCTCGCGCTCGTGAGGTGGAACTTTTGCGTAGATCGTGTATCGGTCGTTGGACTCTTGAAGTTTGGCTTCAAAGGATTGAAGTCGATAGAAGGGGTCTTCTTTTCTTGCTTCAACACGACCATATTTGGCGTCGAATTCTTTTTGCTGTTCATAAAGTGCGCGCAAATACTTCTCGCGCTGATGGCCAAGCGTCGATCGGTTGACCGAATCAGTTTTTGCAAGGCGGGTGTGGAAGTCCGATTCTTGTTCCTTGAGGGTCGCATCGTGAAGCTTTTCTCGATTTTCCATTTTTGCGCGAAGCAACGTGGTCTCTTCTTTTTCGCGCTGGTGGGCAAGTTGGGCACGTTCTTCGGCTTCCGACTTATAAGTTGAATCTTGTTGCTGGAGCGTTTGTCGAATGGTCGACTTTTTCGCTTCAACCTCTAAATCGCCTTCGCGCTGAATACGCTGAGTTTCTTTCGAATACTCATTTTGTACCTTTTCGTTCGTCGTCAAATAGCGCTCGCGGGAAGTCTGAAGCTCTTGTGATTGTTTTTGATCGAGGCCCGTGCGCCGCTTTTCGCCTTCTGCATAGGTTTGATCATAGGCCCGTTTGGACTGATCGCGCACTTCAAGAAACGCGCGATTGCCCTCGAGACGTTCAGCCTCTAGGCGTTTGCGTTGGTCTTCTCTTGTTTCGACTTGCGCTTGGGCACCGCGTTTTTTTAGTTCTTCGAGTGTTGCTTGAGATTGCGCTTGGGTCGATTTGATTTTCTCTTGTGCGCTCTGTTGTTCTTTTTGTAGGACCGTTCGATTTGCGACCTTTTGCTCTGTAATCTCACGGTTTGCTCGCTCTTGCGTGGCTAAATATTCGGCGCGACTTTGCGATTGAAGTTTTTGATGAAGCTCTTGCTGTTCCTTCATTGCCTCGCGAAGTTTGGCTTGCGAATTTTCAAGCTGGCGAGTTTGGTTGCTACGCAATTGAGTGATAATTTCAGACGCTCGCTCGCGCTCGGCGGCGATTTCTTTCTCGTTTGCTTCGCGCACGTTCACCGAGCGAGATTTTAGATTTTGATATTCTCGACTGGATTGCGAGTTGGCTTCTTTGACCTTCGTTTGTCCATTGGCTTCAATCTGACGAACGCGGTCTTCGGTTGTTTGTTTGATGTGATTGACGGCCGCATCGCCGGCTTCGCGCGCTTCGTTCTGCGCACGCATGCTGCTGGCGCGAATCCTTTTTAGTTCGGATTCATGCTGTGCCTGAAGCTTCGACTTTTGTTCAACGTGATCATCGTGAAGCCCACGATTGACTGAAAGATCTGACGACATTTCAAGCCCCCTCCATGGAGCGTACTATTGCGTCGCTACGGCCTCCGGCCTTCGCTGCTCCCCGTGCAGTTGCGCGAAAAGACTGCTTTCAGGATAGCATGTCTTGTCTTGTTTACTGGGAATTCAAGTTCGATTCAGGGGTTCCTGCTGGGCTACGGTCTTGGTCACCAGACACAGGTCCGGACTTTTCTGGCGCATTGCAAAGTGTCCCGGCGAAGTCGCTGCGTTGATAGCACATCCAAGTTTGATCAATGCTGATCTGTTCCGAACTTTTTACAGCGAAGTACTGGCGATATTGGAGGTCATCTAGTCTAGAAATCACGATTCGTTCGGTGCCGGTCGCTGTGTCAGTGATTTTAAGCCGAAAGGCGCGAAGTTCGGCCTTGGCCGTCCCCGAAAAAAGAAAGCCGCAGAAAACCGCTGCCAATAGATTGCGGAGTATTTTGAAATTGCGCCCCATGCCTTTTTATCGGCAGATGGGGCGTCAGACCTTAATCAGTGGCTCAATTCAGAGTTTGAGCGAATGGCATTTTCCACAAGATGGAAATAAGCGCGAATCATGAGATCGCGTTCAGTCGCAGTGAGTGAACGGAGAAAGCGTTCCTTGTCGTTGAGTGTCGGCTTTCCTAAAAAGCGAGAAAGCAGCGATTGTACTCGCTCCATGTTTTTCATAGTGAAAAAGTCTTTTTCGTCTGTCGGAACCATCATCACTCGGCTGACATCCTTTTTGTCGAAAAGGAAGTGAACACCTTGTGTGCTTTGATGAATGAGGTATTCAATTTGCGCGGTATCGGGTTTTTTATCTGGCTTTTTTGCGGCCGTGCTTGCCGCCGATTTGGTCGGCTTCGTTTGCACTGATTCTGCTGGTTTTGCGTCGACATGGCTTTCATCGCCAATCAAATCGTCGACGACATTTTCTTCTTTTATAGAACCCAAACGCGACCCTCGTGGGCCACTCCCTCGTCCATTGCGCATAAGCCTCCCTGCTTCTGCACGACCATTCCTTAGGTCGAGTTCCAAATCTCAATCACTTTTTAACAAGTGTCTCAAATCGGAACAGCTTCATTCTGAGGAGCTTTTTAGGGAAGACGCAAAGAAAATCTCATTTCAACTCGAGCATTGCTTATGGGTTGCCCAAACTTGTCGTGATTTGACAGGGTTACCGGGAGAACCGAGAATATAGAGAGGGGAAAATGGTTGCCCCAAAGAAGGAATAAAATAAAGAGCCATTGGAAAGGACCTAGCGACTAATCAAAACCCACGCATCAAGCGATCAACGGATCTCTTAGTCGCGATGGGGAGGTGCCGAAGCTAAATAGCTGAAAAGCTAAACAACGCACCCGCGACCTTAGTCTGGTCGGCGCGCCTAGAAACAACAAGATCGGGGGACAGATGTCTCATTCATCTCATTCAGGTTCTAAGGTCGGCGCGCGTTCGAACGCGAAAGCTATTCGAAAAGCTAAAGGCCCAGTTGTGAAAAAATCAATCGTCATCGATGAATCTCAAGGACTCGTGTTTGAAACAGAACGTGAGTTGTACAATCATTTTCAGCCGCAAATTTCGATGCTCGAAGCAGAAGTCTTGGCCAATCGCTCGAGCAAGGATCTGCCAGCAAGTGAGTTCCGCAAGTTTGAACCGCTTCTGCAGCAGGTCATTGATGATCCAGACGAGATTTGGGAAGACGCCGTTTCAATCCATGGCCTGCGCGTCACAAGTTATGTCGGGCACTACATCACGGATTCTTCGAAAAGCTTAGACGACAAAGAGGCTGGCGTTTATTACGTTGCCTTGGCGTACGCGGTCGAAGGAAGCGCGCGATTCATTTACCTTCATTTTCCATCTCAAGATCTAAAGCTGGTCGATCGGTTTCGTCGTGGCGAATTGATTTACGACCGTGTCATGAAGGAAGTTGAAAAAGGAGCTGTCGAAGGCGATGCGTTGTCGGAGGGAGACGCGCTAGCGGTCGGTCTTTACAAAGCTATGCTTTCATTGCGCGCGACGTCCGACTATGCCGAGGATGTGTTCCACGATTACGAGGAATCTCGCGAACCAACAATCGAGGAGCCCGACGAAATCTGGCGCACGACGGATCTCAACGGAAACACTTTAGTGACTTTCGTAAAGAGGTTTGATGAAGGTGCCGTCGGCGAAGAAGAGTTTTGGTACATTGCGGTGACAGTCGAAGATGAGGCGAGTTCAAGTCATGCACTGCTCTTTTCGTTTCCGACCAATGATGAAAATCTCGTCGATCGCTACCGCCACGGAGAAAACCTTCAGGCCGAGGAAGTGACGCAAGAAGCCAGTCACTAACACGCGGTCACTCTGACAATATTTTCTGAACTCCGGCCCGCCTTTTCATAGGCGGGCTTTGTTTTTGGTGAACCGATTGTGATGAAAATGTTTTGCGCCTTCAATAATCTCTACATTTGCCTCATTTGGGTGCTTCGAATAGAGCTTACTTTCTCTATCGGTGTCCCTTAGTTCATGATGAAGATGTGGTACGTCAGCTAATGACAGTAAGTCGAGGACTGCGATGATTCGCAAGGCGAGCTCGGCAAATTCAAATCTCACGGAAGCATTGGCGGAAGTCAGTCGTGAGCTTCACTGCAACGATGCTTGTTTGTCTCTTGTTTTTCTTGGAACAGACCTTTCAAATGAGCAGCTTCAGGCCGAACTCGTAAACAGTTTCGGTGGTGCTCCGGTGATCGTCTGCACAACGGCTGGAGAAATCAGTCCAGGCGGCTTTCAGCTTGGAAGTGTGTGCGGAGTTTCATTCCCAAAGTCCCACTTCCTTTCGACGATTTGTGAAATCGAGAAAGTCGACGAGTTTTCGGACGAGACGATGCAGAAACTTCGCGGGTCGATTCAAGCATCAGATGCACACAGATCGAAACTTGGCTCAGCAGCAAAATCGATAGCACTTCTATTTATCGACGGAATGTCACAACAGGAAGAGTACGTCGCCAGCTATTTGTCTTTGCTTTTAAAGGAGATCCCGCTTGTCGGAGGATCTGCCGGTGACAACTTGACGTTCCAGCGCGCAAGAATTTTTTTCGATGGCAAAGTTCGGCAGTCCAGTGCCGTTGTCGCCTTATTGACGACGCTAGTTCCGTTTCGAATTTTCAAAACTCAGCATTTTTCAAAAGGCGATCTGCCCTTGGTCGTAACCGGTGCAGATGCCGACACACGGCGGATCAACGAAATCAATGGTGAAACGGCTGCCACGGCCTATGCTAAAGCCATAGGCATAGAGAGAGAGACGTTAAACTCGGAGGTCTTCTCTGCGAACCCGCTTGTCATAAACATCGGCGGCGAGCTTTATGTTCGCAGCATCATGCAAATGAATGAAAACGGCAGTTTCACACTCGCTTGTTCGATCGAGGAAGGCCTCGTGCTGACGATTGCCAACAAGCACTCGTTGATTGACGAAACAGAGAAGGCATTTGCAGAGCTTGAGGCCGAACTCGGGACTCTCGAGCTAAGTTTGTTCTTCGAATGTATTCATCGAAGAATTGAAATCGAATCGTTTTCTGATTCATCCAAAATGAAGTATTTTGATTTTTACAAGCGAGTCAGTGCTCTCGGCTTTTACACCTACGGCGAGCAATACTGCGGACTACACATCAACCAGACTT
>JAXMMN010000684.1:0-4645 GCA_034366485.1 Bdellovibrionales bacterium | reverse complement strand
GGAATTGAAGACTCGAAAGATATCATCGCCGATCTCGACGCTGCGTTCCGCGCACTTTGATTGGACACGAAGACCCATGGCTTGATCTGATCAAGCCATGTATTCACTCAAAAAATCTTTTTCGATCTTTGGGGCCGATTTCGCAGATTCTCAAGAGGCACTCGCTGCGCTTGGAATTGAAAAGAAATCTTTGGAAACCGCCGATCTCTCTTTGATTGGTGCAAACTTTGGTTTTTTGAAAAAGCCAGCGAAGCCAATCGCGGCATCGATTTTCGTCACCAAGGGCGGCGTTCTAAAAACATCGCTCACTTTAAATCTCGCGCGGACCGCAGCACTCCACGGTTTGAAAGTGTGCGTTGTCGGTTTAGACATGCAAGGTGACATCACTCAGGCACTTGGCAACGAAGGGCCCGACGAAAATGAATCGCTCGAAGAAGCGCTTCGAACCCTAAATTCGCTGCGCGGACTTTCTGACTTTTTTATTGGTCAGTCGAAACTAGAGGACATCATTGTCGACACGGAAGTTCCCGGACTTTCTTTCATTCCCGAAACTCCAGAGTTAGTTGCGTTGGATCAGAGCCTGCTCACGCGAAATCGCCGCGAGTATTGGCTTCTCGAAAATGTCGTAAACCCCTTGAAGCAGCGCTTCGACTTGATCCTTATGGATTGCTCACCTAACTGGAATCGTCTGATCAATAACGCCCTGGTCGCAAGCGACGTTTTGCTTTCGCCAGTGGAATGCAAAATCAATAACTTTAGAAACCTCCGAACATTTCGCGCTTTGATCGCCGAGTTCCGCCGCGATATGAGCCTCGATTTTGATCACGTCTTTATTCCAACTCGAGTCGTCGGTTCGCGCCGCCTTTCGCGAGAAATCTTTGATTGGTATCGACAAAACCTAAAGGGTTGCACGCGCATGTCCATTCGAGAAAGTGTTCATGGCGAAGAGGCGACGGCCCTTCGGCTTTCGATCGCCGAGCATTCACCTGTGTCTGCACCAGCCGCGGAGATGCGCCTCTTGCTGTCGGAAATTGGCAGCGCACTTGGAATTGCCGTGACTACCGAGGACGTTCTTTTGATTGACCGTGCAAAACTTGGTGGCTCGCCAGACGCTGTTCGCGAAGAAGTCGAAAAGGTCAGTACTGCAAGCCCACAAATGGAGGCCTAAGATGGCGATAGGACTTTCAAATGTTGAAACAAGAAAAGTAAAAAAGCCTTCGACCAAAAAAGCTGAGTCCAGCAAACCCGACGCGGCGAGGCCGACTGCAAAGTCACGAATGGCGACGATCGCTACAGCGCAAGCGGCACCACTGAAAGAACGCAAAGAGAGAAGTTCGTCGTCTGGCGAACTTAATTCTTTATGGCTCGAATGGTCCAACCGCGTTGCGGGTGTCGAGTCCGAAAGTCTCGCTCTTTTTGTTGCCCGCCAATGGATGGAGCTTGAACGCTTGGTTTTCGATCTCGTGACGGAGAACGTCTTGAAAGAGCTTCGAAAGACGGCGTTTGGCGCTAAGGTCGTAAACACGGTCGCGAACTCGATTGCACAAAAAGCAAAATAAAAAGCGAGTCCGATTGACTCGCTTTTTACAGATTCCATTTTTAGAGCTTACTAAGAAATAGATCTAGAAATAGATATAGAAGCCGCCCTGAACAACAAGGCCTGATGTGTTTGAAGAAACGCCACCTGACGAAGTCGAAATGTAGCGGTAAACAGCGTCACCGCGGATCGCCACCGAGTTACCGAGTGGGAACCACTTCAGTTGACCACCGCCTTGGAAGGTCATGCGTGAACCTGTAGTTTCTGCGTTTCCAACAGTTGCAGAAGTGCTGCCGAATTTGCCTTCCGCACCAAGACCGTAAACAAGTTCAGTACCTGGCGTGTTTGCAACGAGGTTGTAGTCAAAGAAACCACCCGCCTCGAGAACTCGCGCGCTGCTGCCTGTCGCCGAAGCGTAAGTCAGAGTACCGAGACCACCATATTCCATGTCCCCCGCATTCCAGCCGTAGCGACCAGTGACCGCGAGACTTGTCGTGCTGGAGCTGCTGCCTGAGGTTGATTCATTTTTGAGTTCAGCCGATCCGCCAATCACCATCGCACGCGAATCACTTCCTCCGCCGCCGGATGAGCTTTCGCCACCGCCGCCGCCGAGATCAATCATTTGACCAACTCGGGGGCGAGCATCGTCTGGAAATTGAACGATCGCTTTTTTTCCGGAAACTTTTACGACTTTTGCCTGCTGGGCAGAAGCGTCAGAAGAAAAACCTACGGCCGCAAAGCCAACGGTTAATCCCGATAAAAGCATAAGATTTAAATATTTTGCGGCGCTGCGACCCGCGCGTGATGTCGAGCAAACTTCCATGATGCCATCCTCCGATGAATTTTTTCTGACGCCCCTACTAGGGTACGTCGACAGAATAGGCCGTCAACTGACTATGAAAATCTCGCCCGACCAATGTCGAGTGTCGGCTTTGAATCGTAGGCCTTGGTCCCGTACTCTGCTTGGAGTGAAGGCAATGTTCAGCAAAACCCTACGGCAACTAACAATAATTTTCTTCGCTGTTTTTTGCGCGTCGGAATTGTTCTTGCGCCTTGTGATCCCGGCGTCACAAACAAAGCAAGTTTCGCGTCCGCATATGTATGAGGACCATCCGGAACTTGGCTATCGCCTTCGAAAAGACCTTCGCACGCGTGTTCAGGCGTCCGATGGAACGAAGAAGCTTTTTAATGTGACCTATCAAACAGATCAGTTCGGGCGAAGAATCGTTCCCCTTTCGGGGACCGAACAAAGACAGAAACATTTTGTAATTCTTGGCGGATCGACTGTTTTTGGAATGGGACTTCCGGATCACGAAACACTTGCCCATCACCTAGCTAGTAGAGCGCCAAATCTTTTACCCTACAACTATGCGGGCGACGGATACGGCCCGCAGAATGCTTATACACAAGTAAAGTTAGGGCTTTTGGAAACCGAAGTCGAACAAGCGGAAGGCACAACGGTCTTCTTTTTTCAGATGCTCAATCAGTCCGGCGGGCACGTACAAACGCTGCTCGGATCGTTTGAACTACTTTTACAGGGATGGGGCGAAAGCCTTTCCTTCTACGACATCGATGCCAGCGGAGCACGCGAGCCAGAGTATTTGGGTAGAATGTTGGAATTTGATCCGATAAAATTTTATCTCTTTCGATTTCTACAAAACTCCCATCTTCTCAACACTGTTTATCCGCGACTTTTTCCCATCAGCGAAGAACAACTCGAAAAAACCGCAGTCTTCATACGAGAAATGAAGAAACAAGTTCTGCGTTCTAAACCTAAAACTCGATTCGTCGTCGCCTTTCACCCATTGTCGGATCGAAACAGCATTTTGCCGCTAAAGAAATTATTCGAAGACGAAGGAATTGAAACTTTTGATTTTTCGCAAATTGTGGCCGAACAGGATTTGCCGTCACACATCGCGTTCAATCGCTACTTTCCCCATCCCAATGGGAAGCTTAACTCGCTCTTTGCCGAAAAACTGATCGAGGATCTAAAGCTGAAGCAATAGCTGATCAAGGCGACGGGATTCTTGATTTGTGGTCCACCGGAACGTCAATGCGCCTGCGTTTGAAGCATCAACTTTCTGTCCAAGATTTGTATTCAAAAAATCTAAAAGAACCGACTTCACCACCGTGGAAGTCAGCCACTCACCCGGACAGCGTTTTCCCCCTAGGCCAAACGTCAAAGTACGATTGGTAGGTCGAAAAGGATCAAACGAACCCGCCAGACTGAATACTCGTTCATCTCTGTTCGCGGAGCCGATCAACAAAGAAACAGACTGTCCCTGCAGCATTGTTTCGCCCGCAAACTCAAAATCTTTTGCAACGACCCTTGACGTGATCTGTGTGGGACTTTCAAGCCGCAAGGCCTCGACCACAAAGAGGTCGATCGATTCGGGCTGTGCACGAAGCGCAGCCCAACGCTTTGGTTCAACGAGAAGCACCTGCAAAACATTCGCAATCGCCTTATCGATAAAAACAGAAACCACGGCCAATAACATCAGCTGTGAAACGACGGCGGCGCCATTGGCCGATTGCACGAGTGCCGAACGCATAACGCCCGCTGTTTCAATTAGCGGAATCAATTTCCTTACGGCGATAGTCGCACGGTCAACTAATTCCATGCTGGCAGAGGACGCTGTGATGAGATCAAAAATGGAATCCGATAAATCACAAATTTCGGCAGCCCTTGCTTCAGAAACCTCAAACATCACGGCTAGAACTTTTCGACGCACAGGTTTTGAAATCGATTGTAGCAGGTCGTCATTTTTAAATTCCAAAAAACCCGCAAGTGTTTGCGGCAAATCGGTGAACTTGCCTGGGCCTAAAATTTCCCAGATCAACTTTCTATCGACTTTCAATTCTTTCGGATCACTGAAGAAGGTCCAGTTTTTCAAGTGACCGGCGAGCTCTTGGACACCCGCTGGCAACGGCCGGCTTTCAAATAAGTGGGAAAACAGTCGGTCCACTCGCTTGGCCGTCAAATGATCATGTGCGAGTGCCTCTTCAACATCTTTAAAATGAGAAACCAGCCAGGTTCTGCCCGTCCAATGCGCTCGACCTGCGCTTCGCAATGTTTCGTATGTTGAATAGATCAAAGTACTTCAACCT
>JAXMMN010000683.1:0-2547 GCA_034366485.1 Bdellovibrionales bacterium | reverse complement strand
AATCATCAACGGCCGTTTGCAGAGACACATCTCGGCCTTGCATGCGCTGACTCATGGACTCCACATCCGATTCGCTAACACCAAGTCGGCTTGAAAGCAGCTTGACGGTAGGTTCTTCGCCCATGGACTCCAGAAGATCCTTTTCTTTTTGAAGCCGATAGAAAAGTTTGCGCTGCGATTGAGTCGTTCCAATGCGAACCATCGAGTATTGCCGCATCAGATAATCCTGAATGTATCCTCGAATCCACCACACAGCATAGGTGATCAGCCGAACGCCTTTATAAGGGTTGAACTCCCGGACAGCGTGCATCAGTCCAACGTTGCCCTCTTGCACAAGATCAATGAGGCGCGCGCCGAAACGTGAATATTCAGCCGCTACTTTTACAACAAAGCGCAAATTGCTTGTGACCAAAGCCTCAGCGGCACGCTTGTCGCCAGTTTCGCGATATCTCCTGGCTAATTCTTGCTCTTGCTCTCTTGTCAGCAATGGGTAACGGCGGACCTCCGCCATGTAGACAGCGACAGGATCGGAGCTAGCGGCTGAGGTAGTTAGACTTTTCTCGCTCGACTCGATCACGGCTTCGCCCAGAGACTCATTTAGAGGTTCTTTTGTGATCAGCTTCTTGATTTCTGCAAACTCAGGTTCGCGATCGGGACTGAGGCTTTGCGAAGCGTGATCTTGCCAGCCGCGAGACTGCCATTCATCGGCTTCTTCGGCGACGCGAGTGGGGAAATCTATACCTGAGTCCGTGTCAGTGTCTTCAATGCCGCCAGCGGCCGGATCGATAATCTCAGCCTCGACCGAGCGAGCCTCGCTGCTTGGCTTTTTTGCCTTCGCAGGAGCTTTTGCTTTCGCTTTTGGTTTCGCCTTTTCGGGCGCGGCCTTTAACTTCGTCACGGCTTCAAATCTCGGTTCTTCTGTGTTGATTACTGTGTTTTAAAATTTTTAAGCCAATACCTTCGACATTTTTTTCTCGAGGGCCGCTTGTACCATGCCCTTTGCTGGCAAAAGCATCAATGGAAGGTCGACCTCGATCGTCACGTTCGATCCCGCGCCTTGCCCGGTCACGCTCAATTCGGCCGAAAACTTCGAGCCTTTCACCAGGCCCGAATGGCCTGTGTCGTTAAAGCTAACCTTGCACGATGCGTCCATTTTTCTTAAATCCTGATCGTTTTCGAGCAGCTGTTTCATGCGAGAGTAGGCTTCGGCCTGGCTCAGCGCGGATTTCGATTCAACTTTGAATTTGGGCACGATTTTCTCCGGGTCAAGTTGATGCTCTATGTTAGAGCCTTTAGTTTTTCCAGCCTACGACGTGGCCATCGATCTGTCAGTCGGCTTCGTGCGACCTATAAGTTTTCGTTTGCAACAGCCAAACCCTTTTCATGATTGGCTTTTTTGTGAACTGGCACTAGGCTAGAGGCTTTTCCCTCGTCATTTTTACCAGTCATTTTTAGGAGTATCCCCCGTGTTGACCACTGAAGTTTCTGGAAAGTCTTCGACAGCGAAGTTTGTGGCACAAATTAAGCGCTCACATTATGCCGGCAGTCTACGAGCCGAGCATGCAGGTCAAACGGTCGTTATCATGGGGTGGATTGATGGTCGTCGAGATCACGGCGGTCTGATTTTTGTCGATGCTCGCGATCGCGAAGGCACCGTGCAAGTTGTGCTCGATCCATCAAATCCGGCAATGGCTGCGGCCAAAGAGCTCCGTGCTGAATTCGTTGTCGGAATTCGGGGGCTCGTTCGCGCTCGCCCCAGCGGTATGACGAACAAAAAATTGGCCACTGGTGAAGTGGAAATCGAAGCGCAAGAAATTGAAATTCTGAGCGAAGCAAAAACACCACCGTTTCAAGTCAACGATGAATCGGTCGGAGAAAATCTTCGCTTGAAGTATCGCTACCTCGACATTCGCTCGCAGCGCCTCAGCGGCTACTTGCGCAAGCGACATGAAATTGTTCGAACAGTTCGAAACTACCTTTCCGATGAGGGTTTCACGGAAGTAGAAACGCCGATCCTCTATAAGTCCACGCCTGAAGGTGCGAGAGACTATCTCGTGCCCTCACGTGTGAACCAGGGAACGTTCTACGCACTTCCGCAGTCGCCTCAAACACTGAAGCAGCTTTTGATGATTGGTGGAATGGATCGCTATTTCCAAATCGCTCGCTGTTTCCGAGACGAGGACTTGCGCGCCGATCGCCAACCAGAGTTTTCACAAATCGATATCGAGATGAGCTTTGTCGATCAAGAAGACATCATCGCGGTGAACGAAAAGATGGCGCAGTTGATCTGGAAGAAGTTCCGTGGCGTTGATCTTGGGCCAATTCCAAAAATGAAATTCATCGACGCCATGAACCGCTTTGGCTGTGACAAACCGGACATGCGCTTTGGTCTTGAGTTGCAAGACCTCACGGCGAAAGCAGGTGGCACAGGCTTTAAAGTTTTCGATGATGTTTTGGCCAAAAATGGCGTGATCAAGGGGCTTGGAGTTGAGCAAGCGGGAGAAATGTCTCGCGCTCAAATCGACAAGCTTGTTGAAATCGCGAAAA
>JAXMMN010000682.1:0-8114 GCA_034366485.1 Bdellovibrionales bacterium | reverse complement strand
GCCGCCGATCGCTTCACGCTGATCGCGAAGTTCTAAGACACGGCAAAAGAAAGCGACGGCAGCGGCCGTGTTACGACCACGCGGCTCGTAGAGTGTTTGCGCGGCGATGTCGGCTGTCGACACGCGACAGGTGTTCAAAGTTTTTTCTGTGAGAACCTGCATATCTTGAACAGTGATTGTCCAAGGCGAACCAAGCGGCATCAAACGTTTGGTCGCTTTGGCGAACAGAGAGTTCTCGAGTCCGGGACCAAAAAGTTCGGAAAACTGTTTCGGAAATGACTGCCGCGAAACTGGCCAAAGCCTGGTTCCGCTTCCACCTGACATGATCGCTGGGACGAATTTCGACATTCGGCTAAATCACCTGAATCCACGCGGTTTTGCAAGGAGGTACCGCCGACATTTTGGAAACGCGGCGCGTTTTATTTCACGAGGTTTGAAGTGCAGATCCAGGTCATTGTTTCGGCACAGAACTCGGCCCGTTCCGCTGAAACGAGCTCCACTTTGGCCTCAAGCTTCGAGCGAAGCTTTTTTAGGTCTTTCACTCTCGAATGGGCCTGCTTTTCCAGTTCAGCCGCCTCTAAAACAAGCAAACCTAAACCGCAGGAACAGTCCTGCGAACAGGCCTCCTCGTCGATCGGAAGCCGATAGGTTTTAGGAGCCTCCACCACACGGCGGGCCTCCTCCGCGGCGCGACGATCGAGCCAAGGTCTGATTTCTGCCAAAGCATTTTCGGCCTTCTCGCCCGAGACCTTGCAACCCGCGAGCATCTGATCGCCGGCCCCCTGCCAGCTTTCAAGCGACTTATCAAAAGCGACTCGAAAGAAAAGTGCCGCCTGATCAAGCTGCTTTAAGGAAAGTTCCGCCAACGTTTTTTCCATACCCGAGACAACCGGTGGGGCCGCTTCGCGCGGCGCACTTGTCGAACAGGCCGTCGCAGCAAGCAGTAGCGCCAGACAGCTTGAGAGTCTGCGAGCCAAGAATGAATTTTCTCTGATGGTTGCTGCGAACTGGGTCATGGGGTTTCTCCGTTCAATACCGAGAGTGCTTCCTGCATGGTGACGACTCGCGAGCTTAACGCCTTTAAATCATCCATCACGCGCGCCGATGCCGTGACCGTTTGTGAATGTATGTCGTGAAACAAAATCACGCCGCGTCCTTGTTGATTCACTTGCTTCATCGTGCGCTGATGAATGGTTGTTGGATTGCGATCCTGCCAATCAAGCGTATCGACATTCCAAAAAACATGAACAAGCCCTGCTTTTTCAATTCGAGAACGAATGCTTGTGTCCGTTCGACCCGCCCCATAGGGCAATCGAAAAAAACCTAACTTCTGCCCATAAAGAGCCTCGAGCGCCGATGTTGATTCCAGAATTTCCTTATCAAGCTGAGCCGATGAGACTTTCGTCAATTGAGCATGAGTCGCCGAATGATTGGCGAGGCCATGACCTTCTTTTTTGGCCCGTGCGACGGACGTCGACGCATAGCCTGGAGCATTTTTTGAAAGCCAGAAAAAGGTCGCTTTCATATTGCGCTTCGCTAGCGCGTTGAGAATTTCGTCTGTTTGTTTTGCAGGTCCGTCGTCGTAAGTGAGCGCCCACATTTTGCTAGGGAATTCGCGCCCGGTGAGATTCCCATTGGCGCCGGTCGAGGGGCCGTACTGGCCCGCGGCGGCTGGTGCACGCCCCGCATTGAACAGCGCTTTCCCGTAACGATCGATCGCATCCTCCATCGACTTCGCTCGCGCTGCAGACAGGTTTCGTTTTGCATGTTTTCGCCAACCTGCAGTTTCGGCCGCTCGCCCCCAAGACCCTTCGATTTTCGCTCTCTCTTCGGCTTTGTAAACCATCGGCACACGCGCGACCAAATCGCGATGCACATCTTTGTACTTTGGCGTCATCGCATCGACGTCCATGTGCGAGAGGGCTTCGATTAAATCGTCGACAAGCGGTAGGCCAGAAATGGGGTGCTGTGAAAGCTCTTTGAAAATTTCGGCCTCTGTCCTGCGCGCCTCTCGGTTTCGGAAAGCCACATTGCCTTCTGGGTTTCTGACAATCGCCGCGGTTCGAAGCATCCCCTCCGCCAAGTGATGGGCCGCCTCTTCTCGCAAAATACGCGTTGCCCAAAGTCGCGCATAGAGCTCGGTCTCTAAGATGTCACCGGCACCCGAATTCAACTGATTGTCGAATTCCTTCGTGAAGTCAGCTGAGCGCGCTTCGAGGTAGCGATAGGCACGTATGACCTCCTGGGGCCGGGTCGGAAAGTTTATGCTCGCAGAGAGCGAAGCGGTTTGCGCCTCACTTGAACGTGAAGAAGAAAGAACGGCTGTGCTCAAGAGGAGCGCACTAAAAATGATTCGCATAGATTTCATTCGCCTACAGTAGCGCGATTCATCGATTGAATCACGCATGCAGGCGTCTAGAATCCACGCAAGCTACTCGGCCGCTTCATTATTCGACCGTGACGGACTTCGCTAGGTTTCGGGGTTGATCCACATCATGCCCCATCGCGTCGGCCACGTGATACGCCAAAAGCTGGACTGGAATCGAAGCCAAGATCGAGTTCAACATCCAACTCGCCTTTGGTAGTGCGAGATAGTCGTCGCTGACAGCTTTCAATTCGTGATTGTCGCCGGTGCCGATCGAAACTATTTTCCCGCCGCGGGCGCGCGCTTCTTCCAAATTTGAAAGAGTCTTTTCGTAGTTCTTGTCGTTTGGACAAACCATCAAGATCAACATGCGATCGTCAATCAAAGCCAAGGGCCCGTGTTTCATTTCCCCCGCCGCATAACCTTCCGCATGCATATAGGCGAGTTCTTTCAGCTTCAATGCGCCTTCCAGTGCGATCGGATAATTGATCCCGCGACCCATGAATAGAATTCCGCGATACGCTTTTAGCTTCATTGCAGATTCGGCAAAAAACTTATCGTAAGAAAGCACAGTTTCCATTTGTGCCGGCAGCCCTAGCAACGCTTCCACCGCACTTTGTTCTGCTTCAGTCGAAACATGTCCATGCACACGACCAAACGTCAGCGCCAACAAGTTTAATATCGCAAGTGTAGAAACAAAGGCCTTCGTGGAGGCGACACCAATTTCGGGACCTGAATTCATATACAAACGACCGTGTGCTTCGCGATCGATCGACGAGGCCCGCACGTTACAAATGGAAAGTGTTGTTGCACCCGCTTGTTTCGCTAGCCGAATGGCCGCCAAAGTGTCAGCGGTTTCGCCAGATTGGGAAATCGTAATCACCAAAGAATTCTGCGGAATCACCGGAGCTCGGTAACGAAATTCGCTCGCGATATCGCACTCGACAGGGACGCGCGAAACTTCTTCGATCAAGTATTTTCCAGACATACCTGCATAATAACTTGTGCCGCACGCGATAATGAAAACTCGTTCGATCTTCTTCAGCTGCTCTTCAGAAATTCCAACGTCTGCGAGGCGCACGGACTTTGTTGCCAAATCTATGTGAGGAGCAATGGCATTTGCGACGGCACGAGGTTGTTCGAATATTTCTTTCAGCATGAAGTGCTTAAAGCCCGCTTTTTCCACCTGATCTGCCGACCATGTGATTGTTGCGACATCTTTTTTAATCGCCTGGCCAGAAGCCGAGAAAACTTTGAGTTCGCTTCCCTTGCACAATGCAATTTCATGGTCGTCGAGATACACGACTTTGTTGGTGTGGCTGATAATTGCTTGCACATCACTCGCCACAATCATCTCTTTGTCGCCAAGACCAATTACTAAGGGTGGGCCGTTTTTAAAAGCGACCATCACATCCGGTTGTTTTTCCCACATAGCTAAAATCGCATAGGCACCCGTCAAACGAGGTAGCACCAGCTCCACAGCCTTAAAGAGATCACCAGTTTCTTTGACCTTCGCCGCAATCAAATGTGCGACAAGCTCTGAATCCGTATCGCTTTTGATTTCCGATCCGCCGCGAATAAGTTCGGCTTTGATCTCTTGATAGTTTTCGATGATGCCGTTGTGAACCAACGACACGCCGTCCACCGAATGCGGATGGGCGTTTCGTTCACTGGGCACACCGTGTGTTGCCCAGCGAGTATGACCAATTCCAAGTCTCCCTGAGAACTTTTCTGTTTCTAGTTTCTTTGAGAGTTCTGCAAGCTTTCCTGAGGCGCGAACGACTTTGATTTTCATCGTACCAGCTGGCGCGCCCACTGGCACGCCGACGGAATCTAAAATCGCGACACCCGCGCTGTCGTAGCCGCGGTACTCAAGGCGCTTCAAGCCGCCGACAATGACTTCTTTCGGGTCTTTTGCACCGAAGTAACCAACAATTCCACACATATCTGAAACTCCTCAATCGGCTGAACTTCGGTTTACTTTTTAGGCGACCAGTCGGCCTTGTTGACTTGGCGACCGCGCGCAACTGCCAAGGCTTTTGCGGGCACATCTTCCGTGATTGTTGACCCCGATGCGATCACCGCACCTTCGCCAACCTTGATCGGCGCAACAAATTGGACGTCGCTTCCTACGAAGACGCCGCTTTCGATGACAGTTTGATATTTCTGTCGATCGGGCGCGTAGTTACAAGTGATCGTACCGCAGCCAATGTTGACATCCTCGCCAATGGTCGCGTCGCCCAAATACGTTAAATGCCCGGCTTTCGAGCGCGCACCGAATGTGGTTTTTTTGAGTTCCACGAAGTTTCCGATGTGTGCTTCTCGGCCAACCATGGTTTCGGGTCGAAGTCGTGCGTAAGGCCCGATTTGCACTTTTTCGCCGACGACCGCATTTTCAAAATAGCAGCCCGCTTTGATGTGCGTGCTATCTGCAACGGACGAAGAAATAATATGTACGCCCGGTTCAAGAACGCAGTAGCTACCGATCTTGGTAGCACCACGCAAATAAACGTTCGGATAAACGACTGTTCCGCCACCAATCACAACGTCGTCCTCGGCGTAAACCGTACGCGGATCCACCATCACGACGCCGTTTTCTAAAAGCTTTTTTCGATTGCGATTGAAAACCACTCGCGACGCGATTGCGAGCTCTGCCTGATCGTTAACGCCAAACGCCACTTCGGGGCGAGCTTTGATGGCGATCACTTTGAATCGCTCCTCGAGACCAATCGCGATAATGTCGGTCAAATACAATTCACCTTTTGAATTGTTCGGTTTCACCTGAGGAAGAAGCTGAGCAAGAACTTCGGCTTTTGCGACATACATTCCGCTGTTCACTTCACGAATTTTTAAAGTGTCTGTTCCCGCGTCGCCAGCTTCGACGATCGCCTTCAGTTCGCCCTTTTGCCGAACAATTCTTCCCAAGGATCCCGGCTTTTTCATATCCGCCGTGACAACGGCGACATCAGCCTTCATCTCGTAGAATTCGGCGAGGACTTGTTTCAAATCAGAAGGCTCGAGCAACGGATTGTCGCCCGTTAAAATGATGACAGTACCCTTCAAAGATCCCGGCTCTGCAGACATAACGGCATCTGCTGTTCCGCGCTGTTCTTTTTGCGGAAACGCCGTCGCGCCCATCGGTTCGATCACTCTTCGCACCAACGCTTCACCGTAGCCAACGACCACGCGAAGTTCTTTTGCACCAATTGATTTTGCGGCATTCAAAACGCGCATCACCATCGGGAGACCCACGACGGGGTGAAGAACTTTAGGTAAAGGTGATTTCATTCTTGTGCCTTTACCTGCGGCTAAAACGATAACAGAAAGCGGCAAGGTCGAGGTCGTGGACGTGGTAGTGCTCATCCCGAAGAAATTAGGGCCTTGGGTCCAATTCCGCAAGCAGCATGAAACAATCGAGCCACAGTTTGGCGCTCGACAAGAGGCTTTCCGGGCAGCACAATGAACCCAGCCCCGAATACGTATTGGGTAAAATATTCGGCGGACGTCAGGTGGAGGACTTTTTGACCACAGCCACACATCTTGAGTGTTGGAAAAAAACCGCGCTGGGAACACCCATTCCCTTGGTGTCCTCACGTCCGCTGACAGAACTTGCGGGAGAACGTCCGATTTTACTTTTTGGCGGCGTACACGGCGACGAGCCCGAAGGGGTTAGGCTTGCCGAGGACACTCTGCGCGCCCTTGAATCCTGGTCAACGACAACGCAGATGGTGCCCTGGATTATCATTCCTTGTTTGAATGTGGATGGATTTAAAGCTGGAACAAGAGTGAACGGTCGCGGCGTCGATCTCAATCGCAACTACCCTTCTAAAGATTGGACGGCGACGGCCGATCAACCGCGCTACAACCCCGGACCCTCACCCATGAGCGAACCTGAAGTGCAAGGGATCGTCGAACTGATCGAATCTCACGACCCACGACTTCTCATTCATTGTCACTCGTGGGAGCCGTGCATTGTTGCGACCGGGCCCCGAGCGCAAACCGATGGCGGAAGACTTTCCGCTAGCAGCGGCTACAAACTCGTTCCCGAAATCGGCTACCCAACACCGGGCTCACTGAGTCGTTATGGTTGGTACGACAAACAAGTCCCAGTGATCTGCATTGAAGAGCAGGAAAAGCTGTCCGATCTTGAACAGATTTGGCCGCGATTTGAAAAAGCGATGCGCGGAATCTTCACCGATCACAGCGAGCGGCGCCCGCCCGGACAATTGCGCACTCATCAAAACTTCACGCAAGGTGGCGGTCTTTGAGTTTCTTTCGCCACGTAACGTTCGACTTGGACGATACACTTCTTGATACTTCTGGTGGCCTGATTCCCGTCGCCGCAAGGCGCGCGATGGAAGTCATCGTTCGCGATAAAACAACGGACTTGGCTGCTCGCGAATCCATGATCGAAGCACTTATGCTGAAGCGAAGCGAAATCCTGCGCCAAGAACCTAGGGCCGATATCTGGAAGCGGCTTGCTGGAGGCAACTCCGCGCTAGGTGAAGAAGCGAGACAGGTTTTTCTTCGTCCACCGCTGGATAATGTTCCGGCAACAGCTGTCCGCTTGACCGATGGCGCCATTGAACTTTTGAAATGGACGAAAGCGAATTCCACGATTCACCTTGTGACATCGGGCGATCCGACTATTCAAACCGGGAAAATCAATCGCCTTGGAATCGGTGATTTTTTTGAAACGATTCAGATCGTCGAAGCAAGGCCGTCCCCTCCAAATGGCAAAGGCCCTAAGTACGAAGCCTTCTTAAAGACGCGTGAAAAATATAGCGACATCCCAGCGAGAAGTTTTCTATCGATCGGAAATCGCGTGGATACCGATTTGGGCGAAGCGAAGCTCTTAGACTGGCGCACCGTTTGGATCCGTCACGGCGAACACGCGCATTTGGCGCCGGCGAAACCGTCTGAAATTCCAGACTTCGAGGTCGCGACACCGAAAGATCTTTTGTCGATCTGGCGTCAGCAATTTCAAGAGAGGACATCGCCGTAATGCCGATGTCATCAATCGCAATCCTTGGCGATGAAAGCACCGATGCCGCTACTGCGGCAGAGACCATTGGGGCGGCAAACTTTCCATTTAAGAGCTTCAGCTCCGAAAGTTTAAAAGACATTCGCGCTGCGAGCCTCGACGTTGTGGTATTACCCGTCGCCCTGCTGAGCGAAAAAGCGGCGCACCCCGAACTGTCCGGGAAAAAAGTCATTGCAGTCGGAACTTATGACGACGCAAACGCAGAATCCGTCCTTCAGTACATGCAAGTGGATTCACTCTATGCCTGGGTAGACTCGTACTCCACGACTGAATTTCAAAACCACGTAATGGCCGCCCTTGACCAGGCACGAGAAGCGAGACAAGCGACAGAATCGCTGGCCATGTTCTTCGAACACAATCAAACTTTACAACGCCTATCAGAAGAACTTGAACAAAGAATCGAACAGCGAAGAACTGAATTGAACGACAGCACGTGGCGTCTGCAACAAAGTCAGCGTCGAAGCGAGGTTATGCATCGCGCCCTGAATGCCGTTCACATTAGCCAAAGTATTCCTGAAATTGAACGCCAGCTGATACAGATTCTAAACACTCAAAGTCTTGCGAGTACGGAGGCACCACACGTTGATTGGGTGCGAATCACGTTCTCATCACAAAGCCGTTTGGATGCCGCACCAATGGATAAACGGGCAGGCACGGTTTATACGGTGCCAATTGGAACCGATGGGCATATTCATTTTGGAAGAT
>JAXMMN010000681.1:0-7018 GCA_034366485.1 Bdellovibrionales bacterium | reverse complement strand
TGGCCGGGAGCCGCTTGAGCCAAGGCAAGTGATGGCGAGAGGAGAACTTGCGCAAAGACGGCAAGAAGAGTTGCGGAAAAAGAGGCAAAAAGAGAACTGACAGAAGATGAGCGAAACATTCGGACTCCTTCAAGATTATTGAAGCATGCGTTCAAACCTCCTGAGAATGTCTCCATTCTTCGCGAATTGGCAATATGAAATGGCAATATCAATTATTTTAGGTTGGCCGTAAGCCGTCGGCCGAGAATCGGCGAAAGCAGTCATCCCGGAAGCTTTCCCAACGTCCCGCACAAATCGCCTCGCGAGCTTTTCGCATGAGTGCAAAGAAAAAGTGCAGATTGTGAACCGTGTTGAGTCTCGCCGCAAGAATCTCGTCCGAGAGAATCAAATGGCGCAAGTAGGCCTTCGAATAATTGAGGCACGTGTAGCAATCGCATTCAGGATCCAGCGGCGATGGGTCTTCTTTGAATTCCACACGCTTGATCGAAACTTTGCCGTTCCAAGTGTAGATCGTGCCGTTCCTTGCGACGCGCGTTGGCAAAACACAGTCGAACATGTCGATCCCACTGTCGACCGCAACTATGAGATCAAGCGGCGTTCCAACACCCATCAGGTAACGCGGTTTATTTTTAGGCATTCGCGGAGCCACCTGGGGAACCAATCGGTGCATCAATTCAATCGGCTCACCGACTGAGAAACCGCCCAATGCATAACCAGGAAGGTCGACCGAACAGATTTCGTCCAAGCTTTGAAGCCTAAGTTTCGGATCAAGTCCGCCTTGAACAATGCCAAACAGCAGACTTTCTTTTCTTGTCATGGCTTCTTTGGATCGCTTCAACCAACGAAGCGTTAGCGCCATGCTGGTTTTGATTTCGTCTTCCGTCGATGGATGCTTCAGACATTCATCGAAGGCCATGATGATGTCGCTACCGAGATCCATTTGAATTTGCATCGAAGATTCGGGCGACAAGAAGAGCTTATTACCGTCTAAGTGCGAGCGAAACTCGACGCCTTCTTCAGAAAGCTTTCTCAAGCCCGCCAAAGAGAAAACCTGAAAGCCGCCGCTATCAGTAAGAATCGGGCCGTGCCAGTTCATGAACTTGTGCAAGCCACCCATTTTTTTTATGAGGGCTTCGCCGGGCCGAATGTGCAAATGGTAGGTGTTTCCCAACACCACTTGGCACCCCATGGACTTTAATTCTTCCGGAGTCATCGCTTTGACTGTCGCCTTGGTGCCAACGGCCATAAAAACCGGAGTTTGAATTGCACCGTGGGCGGTTTGCAAACGGCCCGCTCGCGCTTCACCTTCGGTCGCTTCGAGATCAAATTTTCCAATTGCGAGCGGCGCACTGGACGTCGAACTGGCCGCCGAAGCAGTTTCAATCACGGTCGATCCGAACTTTGATGATGCCAATGGGTTGACCTTCGAAATGTCTCGCCACAAGTGCTCGTTGATTGAATTCAAACCCGCGACCAAACTGCGTTTCGAGCAAAGTTTCGCGGGCGAGTTGGTCGAACTTTAGACCCGTGAAGGCAACCTGGCAGGTGAACCACTTTTTGTCCTCACGAACACACTCACCACCCACTTGCGAGCCATCGGTACCAGTGCCATCCCAAGAGCCATCAGCCAATCGCTTCATTTCAAAGTCAGCCTCAACTCCTGTTAGCTGAGCTGGCAGGGAAAAGTGCATGACACCTGTGCGATCGGGAGAGCCGTACGCGTTTTGTTCGCTTCTTGTCGTGTACTCGGCGGCCGTTAAAAGATCCGGCGAACCGACTGGCACCGTGTAGATGGCGTCGACTCGAGCCTCGGCTGCGGAGGCTAGCATGACTCCGAAAAAAATGGCGATCACGGACCGGAATTGTATTCTCATAAGACGCTTCATCCTCATCGCTCCCCCTCTGATCGCATATATCGTGTCGCCCGCGTGTCACCCATTCGAACCAAAAAACCAAGTTCGACGAGTTCATTCAAATCACGAAGGGCACTGGACCGCGAAATTCCAAACCTCTCGACGAGATCTGGGACTCCGATATCTCCTCGTGTAACAAGGTCCCGAAGGACCTGCAACTGACGGATTCTAAGCCGTGGGTCATTTCCAACTAGGTGGCTTGAATTCATGCGGGAATTCTCGGTTGCACTGCTTAAAGCGACGACATTTTTCAGTAAGCGAGATCCCTGTTGGTCTCGTCGCCCCGACCAATACCGAATCAGAACTTGGTCCTGAAGAAGAAGGCGATCGCCTTCCATTTCGACCCATTTCAAATTTCCACCAAGAACCTTTCGAATTCGGGAAAGGGCCACCGCGAGCAAACGATCGTGGCGCTCAGCCTCGTAGCGATAGCCCCAGATTTGCTCAATTGCCTCTCGCCGAGTGCAAACCCCATCGCCCAGCCGCACAATCAATCGACCGAGGAGTCCACCCAAGCCAGATTCAGAAACACGTGTTTCACCACCGTCGACGACGATCACGGCACCCTTCGGCACCCCAAGAACAATCGCTCGCTGACCGAAATTAAGTCCCAAAAGCGGTATCAGAAGACCAAAGTATCGCTTTTGCAAAAGCTCCACTTCGACGCCATGTGACCGATTCTGAACTCGATCCATTAAATCACCAAAGGGATCTTCACCGCTGGCAATTTTTGAATCTGAAGCCGGCAAAAACGCAGCGAACTTTCTTTGCGCCATTCGCCGTTCGATACCGTGGAGCTTTTGAAAGTCGCCATTTTTACGAAGTGAATGTGAAAGAGTCATAGCGCGTTCTCGCGCTTGAATGTCTGACTCTGCCATCTCTTGAAGTGTTTCAAGTCTAAAAAAGCGAGTCTTGGCACGAAGGTCACTATCGCTTTCATCTAAAAGGACGCTCTCGGTTGATTGAAGCCCCAGCAAAGTGTCTGCGAGGCGGCCCTCGAGACGGGCAAGCCACGCCTGCTTCATATGCAAAGATGCTGTCTGCTGGTGATTTTGGCTCCCCAAAATGTCGGCGGCCGCTTCTTCGAGATGCGCTCTCGCTTGTCGCAATTGCCCGCGTAAAATCAATTGACGAGAGAGTTCCAACCTTAACTCGGATCGGGAGTAGGAGTCGTTGGGTTTCAACTCGACAAGGGCGCGGTAAAGTCTTGAGACAATGCGAGACGGTTCGATGCCGAAAGCCGCTTCATATTTTAAAAGAGAGATCGAAATTGCATGAGTGAAGTTCTCGTGCTCAGCCCGAATCGCCGCTTCCCGCGCAAGCTTCAACGTTTTAATGCCTGACCGCAGCTGTCCCGTTTGAACGAGACTATGACCCAAGAGATCTAAACTCAAAACCCTTGCGAGCAATCTTTGCGGATGCACGGCCTCGTCGGCTGCGGCCTCAGCCGCAATCAAAGCCTGACGCGAAAACCTCACGGCGATCTCAGATTCTCCACGAATGAAGCTGATAAAACCTTGCGCTTGTTGAAAATAGAATTCGACAAGTCCAACACGTGGCAACTGGCCCAAGCGCTTGATTCTTGTCCGGGCTTCTTCGTAACGACCAGCGCGCGTCAGCCCAAGGCTTAAATAAAACGAAATCATTCCGGTCAAATCGCTGGACTCTCGAGTCGCCGCAATCGCCAATGCGCGCTCAAGATCGCCACGTAAAACAAGTGCCGCCACCAGAAGGTCCATAGAATTGGACTTTTCAAAATCCGCCTCTGAACGCTCGACCATACCGGACGCCAGACCGCGAACGAAGAGGCTGGTCAGGTGATCGCGGCTAGTTTGGCGAGAACGCTTTGCCATAGGACGATCATGGACCAAAACCACTGGAAGAGCTTCATTTTGCTTCATTACGCTTCATTTTTGTAATTAAGAGAGCCTCGCCTCTTGGCGCAAATGCTCGTATTCCTACAAATGAGGAGACGGCCATGAAATTAGAAAAAACTGTTCACTGTCTGAAAACGGAACTTCCATCACAGCACTTGCCCACGACAGGACACTTAAGATTCAATTTAGCTGTGACTAACTTAGGTGCGACAATGCTTGTGAAACAGATCATCACTTCTATTGGCCTGCTCCTGTTCTTGGTCGGGTGCAATCAAACCTTAGGCTCTTCGCCTATGGGAAGCCTCGAGGCCGAGGCCACTGATCCCGCCGCACTTTCAGCAGTTACATTCAGTGATGTGAAGGAAAAGGTTTTCGTTCCACATTGCTTAAAGTGCCATGCGACGGACACGCAAAAAGGTGACATCGACTTAGAGCAGTTCGAAACTGCGTTCGCTGCAGCGGCAATGATCCGCGAAGAAGTTGCAGCGGATCGAATGCCACGACGCGCACCACCGCTTCCCGCAGAGTTGAAAGCTCTCTTATTCGCCTGGATCGACGCGGGTGCACCAGAAAATTAGCCGGGAAAATTACCAGAAAATTTGTTCATTCGAAGAATTAGCGTAACTGATCTTAGCTTTTAACAAAGTTCGCCGTATAAACAAACCGGTCAACCAGGGGTTCGAGAAAATGAATCGAAGCAATATGAAACAAAACTTAGCCCGCCTTGCCTCTCTCCTATTTCTTGGTTCATCCCTTTACGGCTGTAACTACAACGATCTAAAAAATGCACCGCCGGTCAACGGCAAAGGCGACCGCGAAACCTTCCAGTCGGTCGACTTTCAAACTGTTAAAACAAAAGTCATCGACGCGGCCTGCATTCGCTGCCATTCGGGAGCTGCGCCAAAAGGTGGCGTGCGCCTCGAAACATATGCCGATGTATTCAGTCAGGCCGCCAACGTTCGCTTGCAAGTAGAAACTGGCGCGATGCCGCCACGTCCGCCGGGCCTGAGCGTCGAGCAGAAGTCGTTACTATTTGCTTGGGTTGATAGCGGTGCACCGGAAACAACGGTCGTCACACCTGCGCCCGTACCTTCACCACCAGCGGAGCCAGGCACTCCACCACCAACTCCAACACCTGCAGCTACTCCCGTCGTGTCGCCAATGCCGACACCTGCGACTCTCCCCGATTTTGCAACTGTCTCAAGGGACGTTTTCGTTCCGCACTGCCTAAAGTGCCACGACAACAAAACTCAAAAAGGCGACGTGAACTTGGAAGTTTATGCGCTCGCAAAGGCCGTCACCAGTGAGATTGCATTTGCACTGGATACCGACGACATGCCTCGCAAAGCTCCGGCACTGCCCCCTGAATTGAAAGCAATTGTCTATGCGTGGATCGACGGCGGCGCACCTGAATTTGTACCTTAATTCCTCTAGAAAGGACCTTCTCCATGAAACGAACACTATTGGCCTTCACAGCACTCACAGTTCTCACAGTTCTCACAGTTTTCACCTTCACTCTTAATTCCAATGCTGCAAGTCCACCCCCGGAGTCCACGGCCGGTAAAACGATGGCGGTCAAATCTGGCAAAGTTGAATTCCTGGCAATAGGAAAACCCTCGTTCTTAAAGGTGCGAGGAATAGGTTCGGCGCCAAAGGGCGAACTTAAGGTCACAGGCACCAAAGCAAGTGGCGAGTTCACTTTTGATCTTGCTACGCTGGACACGGACATCGCACTTCGAAATGAACATATGAAAGACAAGTATCTCGAAGTCGGAAAATTTCCGAAGGCCACAATTCGCTTTAAAGACGTCGAAGCAAAAGACGGAGCCAAGGCGACAATTCCTGCCGAGCTTGAACTTCATGGAGTAAAGAAAACCGTGTCTATGGATGCGGAACTTCAACCCAGCGGCGAAGCGAAAAAAGCAACCGGGACATTCAAGTTCAAGCTCACAGATTTTGGCATCGCAATTCCTTCGCATCTTGGTGTGACGATCGCTGACGAAGTCACTGTTACAATTGAATCGGTGCTTCAGTGACAAAACTCTTTGAAACTTTTTGTACGATAGTGATTGTTTCCGGCGGAATAATTTTGACCGCCGCCAGTGCCACTGCGTTTCCGGAGCTCACGCGCCATGGCTATGCCAGTTGCACGGCTTGTCACGTATCCCCAAACGGTGGCGGAGCGATGACACCGTATGGACGAGGACTTTCGAGAGAACTCTTAAGCACCTGGGGTACAGAGCGAGAAGCAGAAGTCGGACATGGTTTTCTCCCAAAAGCGTGGGCAGAATCTTTGGAGAACTCGAAGCTTCGCCTCGGCGCAGACATTCGGTCAGTTCAAACTCATCGCGAAAATGCGACAACAAAATCGGGCCAGTTTTTTACGATGCAAGCGCAAGCGGAAGCCGCCTGGGACGAAGGCCCCTGGGCCGTTTCAATGAGTGTCGGCAAAATTGAAGATCCCCGCGGTAAGAAAGAGTTTCGACTTGTCAGTTCTCGTTACTACGGCCTGCTGAGATTTGCAGAGAGTGGTGGCCTGCGAGCCGGAAGGTTTTCGACTGCCTTTGGCTTAAATTTGGCCGATCACACGTTAAGTGTTCGCCGTCCTCTAGGGTTTGGACCCGAAGTCGAACGCGATAACTTGGAACTTTCTTGGTTGGGCGAAAAAGACCAATTGTTTTTGACGTTCGCCGAATCTGCGCCAAGTACTTCTGCCAGCGACAAAGAGCGAGCGACGAGTTTTCGCTATGAGCGCATCATCAACGAGCGAAGTCGCGCAGGCCTTAGCTTTTGGCAGGGCCAAGGTGCTGGCTCTGGCTCCGACTCTGGCTTCGATCGCTGGGTCGCGGCGGTTCACGGGATCGTGAATATTTCGAAAGAATGGTTTTTTTCGGGAGAACTTGATCGCACGGAGCGCATGACCAAGCGAGTAAACGGAACCGATCTTGTGCAATCGCAATACGCATATGCCCGGTTGAACTATGAACCAGTTCAGGGATTTTGGCCATTGCTACAATTTCAGCATGAACGCGCCGACGTCAGTCTGAATTCCAGCGAAGCAAATAAATATGGCGCCGGCTTCAACTTCTTTCCTCGCCCGCATTTCGAATTTCTTGGCATCTGGAATCGCGTTTCTCGAGGAAGCGATTGGAGTGATGAAGCGTACTTCGTGCTTCACTACTACCTCTAGATCTTCTCGGTTTTAGCGATCCGTTTCGCGCCGACCAG
>JAXMMN010000680.1:0-1505 GCA_034366485.1 Bdellovibrionales bacterium | reverse complement strand
CAAGAAGATTTCGGATATGTTTTACGACCTCTTTTGTCACTTCAATTTTGCCCAAGAACACGATCGCATTGGCTGCAATTCGCGCATTGTCAGATTTCAAGAGTCTGCGATTGAGCGAAGTGAAACCTGTGTCACGGAACTCCTGCATCGACTCAATCGCATTTGCTACAACTCGAGGGTCCGAGTGTTCAGAATACTTCTCCAAGATTGCACCAAGCTGACCGTTGAATCGATTTGGAGGTACAAGCCTTGGAAGAGACGCAACGATTGTCGCAAGTAGTTTCACAGTCTGAGAATCATACTCACCCTTCAGAGCCAGTGCTTTTGATAACAAACTTTCAAGTTCGACTAAATACCCGTCCGTGCACTTCGTGAAGAGGGAGCTAGAAATCAAATTCAAAGCATCCGCAACAAATCTATGTTCCGGATCCTGAATAACGAATCTCAAAACCGCCAGAAAGCTGGCCTCATCGCGATACGCGTGAACGGCCCGATAGGCGTCGCGTCCACCGTCTTCGATCAGAGTATCGATTTTTTTATGTCCCAGGTAGCGGCAGATCTGTCGCTCACCCTCTAAGCCCTTAAGGCTTGCGCGGAAGGCCTCTTCGAACTCCACGCCCCAATCAAGCAACGTTAGGCAGCGCGAATCGAAGTGAATGGTGTTTTCCGACTTTTCGCTGACGTGACTTAGAATTCGTGTTGTTTCAATTAACGGTGCGCCGGCAAGCGAGTAGCCATTCAGAAGCGGACCAAAGCGAATGATCCCGTGCGAGAGGGAGGATTTGATTCGAAAGCCATAGTCGTTTTCGACGGATGTCCGCTGATGAATTCGATCGGCCAATTCGCCGATTTCACTGACACACGCGAGTGCAGCAGAAAATGAATTCACATGCTTCTCGTCTTTGAAATAGAAGATGATCTCGTCGCCAACAAATTCATGAATCAAACCGTCATAGCGACTGATGACGTGCGAACATTCTGTAAAAAACTCGTTGATCGTCGCCAAGAACTGATCTTGAGGTTTCGAATGGAAAGTTTTGGTGAAGTCGTTGATATCGGTTCTAACCAACGTACACGCAAAGTCATAAGGGGGCGTCTTTCCTGATTGAAGCTCAGACTTCAATGACGGAAGCACTTGGGCACCAAGCACCCGGTTTGCACTCTGAAGACGATCGACCGTCTCCTGATACCCGGAGAGTCCTTGTTTTAAAATCTCCGCTTCCTTCGACATTGACGAGAAAGATTCCAAGCCCCGAACACCTTTTGAGCGAACGGCACGAACAATTTTAAAGAGATCACGAGCCGTAAAGATAAAGATAAAGAATGAAAGAATAATTCCCCAAACGAGAATGCGCTGGTTTTCGCCAGCACGTAGTACCTTCATTTCAGCAAGAAACGCTTCACGATTGAGGTTGAAACCAAGCTTCAATCGTCGATCGTCACCTAAATCTGTTTCGATAAAACGAAAGTCTTCAATTTGATCCGTCTTCGCCGCTGCCGGACCT
>JAXMMN010000679.1:0-3843 GCA_034366485.1 Bdellovibrionales bacterium | reverse complement strand
GCGCGTTCTTGGTCGCCGCCACGGCGCCAGACGCAACTGCACCGGCACCGATGAAGTCCAATGGAGCAAGTAACGCGGCGAACGCGACAACGCCTACTTGATCGCGAACGGCTTGCGGATCTGTCAATCCAGCAGCTGCACCGGTTTCGAGATCTCGTTTAATTGTACTTTCATAGTGCAAGTTCGACATTGTACCGGTGATTCCCGCCGCAAATGCCATGGACGTTCCAGTTCCTACTGCTGTAGCGCCCAACCAACCAAGACCCGCAAATCCTCCAATGACAACTCCGCCGATTGTCGTACCGGCGATGATAAGACGGTTTCGATCTTGGACCTCTTTCATTCGCTGGTGGACAGCTGTCGCAACAGAGCAACTGCTAGCTGGACTGCCGCTTTGTGCCTCTTTTTCCAGTCGGGCGTCGATGACCTTTTTCATTGCAGCGTACTGCAAAACTTCTGGAAGTTTTGCTTCCGACTTTAGATCCTCAGGACGAAGGGATTTCTCCATGGTCGCCTGGGCCTTCTTCAGGTTTTCAATTACTTTGCCTTGCCCCACGAGAACCAATGGAAGATCCGCATTTGCAACGCCGACAAACGGCATTTCCGGAACCTCATGAACAATTCGATCATAAGTCTCTAACTTTTTCGATTGGAACTCACTGATCGATCGGCGAAGCTTTGTTTGAAAGTTTTCTTCTTTCATCAAAGTACGCCGTGCAGCAGCCGCCTCGCTTGCAGGCATCCCACTTGCCAGTCGCTTTTTAATTGTGTCTTCAACTTCGACTTGCCATTCTTTTCGAGCCGTTTCCAAAACAGTCGCGAGTTCGCCCTTCACTTTCGCAAATTCTGCTTCACTCAACGGCGGCATTTTCGGAAAATCTACTAACGTCCGAACCGGACCAAAACCTTTACGAAGCGATCGATTAATCAACACTGAAACATCATTTGTCGTGATTGCTCGCATGAGATCTGCGTTTGACGGCTCTGAAAGAACCGACATCACGTTCCTAAAATCAGCTTCATTCTTCTTCAATCCCTCTTGGACCTTCGCAAAATAGGCTTTGCACTCGGCGCCCGACGAATTCGCGTTACATTTACTTAAAGTCGCCTCGCGATCCGAGATCCCTTTTGTCACAAGCTTCAATGCGTCCTGGCGAATGCCTTCAAGGAAGGCTGTCGCAGTAACGGCACTCGACATGTTTACGCCCGCTTGCCCCTTAAAAGATCCAAACATGTTTCCATCTGGAATCACTTGAACTTTCAACTGGCAGTTTGCTGTCTTTGCATCGCAAGTCTTATCTCGATTTTGCCAGTAAGAACTTTGAGAGGCCGTGTGCGAAACGAAGATGTACGACTGACACGATTCGTAAGGAGAAAGCACTGCGCCGTTTGCCTTCTCTTCGTCGGTCAAATTGACCTTGCTCGATGTCGCTTTTGAACCCTTCACACCCTTCACGGTTTCCGCATGGCCAACATGAAAGAAAAGCGTGATCGCCGCCATCGTCAGAACACACATCCGTGCGAATTTCATATCAAATATCTCCTGATGCTAAAGACCTACACATTCCTTTCGGTCCACATTGAAACGGACTTGAACACGACTAAGGAATTGCTTCGCGGGAGCAAAAAGTTTCGCATCCTTTTTTCAAAAACCCGGGCCTGGATCTGAGACTGCCTGATTAACGTCCAGGTCCGTGATATACCGCTAGCACCAAGCAAACGGAGATCACCTATGACCCTTTTAAAGTCGATTGTTTCAACATCGATCACCACAGTTGCCCTTCTCACTTCACCAGCCGGCGCCTCTGCTGCAGACTACTGTCTCGCAGTTCGCGGCAACGGTGAACTTGCACCGGCGCACTGGGGTGGATTTGCAAAACTGGTCGAACGAATGGGGTTTCCAAAGGCGATGTCCGGTGGCAGCTCCGCAAGTGTTAGCCTCTTTCTGTTCGACAGCGTTTCGCTCAACCCGATCCTTGGAGATAAAGATTCCGAGGCAGGTCGAAAGCGCGCTAGCCTTCTCGTAAAGTCTTTTGAGAGCTATCTCGAATCCGTTGCTCTTCGGCCAGAATGGCAAGCTGCGCTCAAAACCGCAGCCGATCTTCAAGCCAAAGGCGGCGGTCAAGGGCAAGACTTCGCAACTTGGATCCAGGGTCTTTATGCCACAGATCCTGAAAAGCTCATTCAACTCCTTCTTGCCAATCGCACTCAAATTGAAACCTCACTGGCATTTGCGATTGAAATGGGACTTCTCAACGAAGAAACCTTTTCGCCCCTCTACCAAGGCCTTTCCTTGCTTGCTCAAACGCCGTCGACCGCCGCGTCGGCAACGGAACAGGCAATGGCCATGGCGCGTGTGAAATTCTTTGCTGGCGAAGCCATCAATGCGATCACGCTTCTCGGTAAATTCAATGCCGAAACAGACTCCAACCTCTTTTTCCGATCTGGGATTGTAAATTTCAAAAAATTCGGCGCAACACTTGGAAAAGCCGCAAACTTCTACGCAGGTAAAGAATGGCCGGCCTCATTAAAACGAAAGGCCAACGACTTTTTTGATCGGTGCACAACTATCGCCAGTGATCGCACGTGGAACGAAATGAGAAAAACAGATCCATCGTGTGATGTGGACTTCAAAGCGCTGGTAGCCGAGTACGAAACCTTGGGCCTTCCCAAAATGGCAAAAAGTCGCGAACTTGATTTGATCGGAAGCGGAATTGCCGCCTTCCCGTCGACGTCGGTCCTAAGCGGCGCAGCCTTCACCGAAGCAAAAACGTTGATCGCCCAGTACCGTCAATCACTTGATCCCAACTTCGGTGCCGGAATTTCGAAACTCGTTCGCGATCCAAGCGATCTAAAGTTCGGCTACTGGGGAACCACTGCTCAGCTCGCAAACATTCAGAAAAACTTGAAGCAGCCTTTCAAAGATTCCTTAGGTCGAGCGTATGATTTTTCGAAAGACGAAAAAAGTAAGCGATTTTTCTCCCTCGGACAAGCACCTTGGCTTGAAGCGCTTCGCAGTTCACCGGCAGAACCGGGGCTTGCTTCACTTCAGGAAATCTCGTCACCTGCCGGCGCTGTAATTTCAGCAGGCGGTTGGTCGGATCTTCATCCTGGCGCCCTGCTGAAAGCACACGGCTGCGAAACCACGATTTACCTTACCCGTCGCGGGGGCGAATCACTTTTTGCCCAAGGTGTCGCCAAACGGATTCTTGGTATTGTCGAAGTTCCGTGGTCACAAATCTCAACAGCCGACGCCGTGAAAGCTTCGAATGTTGTACGAAACAACCAAGGTATACCTAACGCTGTGCCATCGATCTGGAATAGCCTCTTCAATCTTGGCAATCCGGAAAGTTCGTACAACACCGCCCTCAAGGTCTTCGACGCGGTTTTGTGCACGGATTGGAATAAGTTTAACATTCAAGACAAAGGCGCGGTCGGAGGGATGATCGAGGAGAGCTATCGTTCCCCTCTTGCAATCGGGAATCTGAAGTCGAGCTTTGGGAAATCAGCAAGTCGTCTTGGCTGGCCCTTGGTTTCGCCGGCCGACAACGCTGTAGACGCAGGTCTCGGCTATCGCCCTTACGCGGGATGTCTGCCATTCTGAAATTCAATTCTATGACAAAGCTTATTTTAAGCACGATCGTCATCGTCGAAATCGGTTTTGCGTCGAGCATCTGCTTCGCCGCAAAACCGCTTTCCAAATTCAATTCGAACATCTCAAACGCTGAATCCTCGGTCGACAAGGCCGCGACACTCGCTTTGCGGCTCTCTGTCAAGAAATCGACAAGCATCGAGTACGGGGGCTGCCTTTTCAAAAAAACAAAAGATGATCTGAACGCTTTC
>JAXMMN010000678.1:0-4725 GCA_034366485.1 Bdellovibrionales bacterium | reverse complement strand
TCCATTCCGGGAAGAGCTTGCCACGCTGATCGATGGCGCTTTGAAAAAGCTCACCCGCGTCCATTTGTGAATTCCATTCGCTGGTCGCAATCTCACGCAAGAAAGTTTCGATGTGAGATTCATTTTCAGTGCGTCGACGGTACAGGTAACGGGGATTCCAATCGATCAATACTGCACCTAGGTCGAAAATGACCCAATCTAACGTCGAGTGACCCATGTAACACCTTTGTCTAAAACTTCCCGCAGGTTCAATCGTCCCACGACTTATTCCGATACATCAAGAGATGGCGGAACGTTTTGATCGCGTCAAATTAAAGCGAAAAAAGCAGCTCGGGCTCAATGCCTGGACGGCTATTATTGCGATCGCGGTGGCACTCGCCGCCAACTTACTCACATCTCATCAAGCAAACGCCTCCAGTCGAGCCTCTTTGTCACCCGATGGAATTTTTAAGAAATACAAAAGTGCCGTCGTTCGAATTGAAATCACTCTTCACGGCGCGTCCCTCGGCGTAGGCTCTGGCTATTTCATTTCTAAATCAGGCGAAATCGTAACAAGTCTTCACGTCGTTCGACCTGCGCTGGTTCATTCGGAATCTGAGATTAAAATCAAAACCGCTTCTGGCAATGTCTTACGAAATGTAAAGTTCGGCGCATGCAGCGATGCCCGTGGAATCGATCTGTGTCTTCTGAAAGTCGATCACGCCTCCAATGCCTTCCTTCCGCCCATCGACGTCGAGGTCACTCCTGGTGAATCAATTGTCGCCATCGGACATCCACGTGGTCTCGACTATTCGATTTCGACCGGAATTGTCAGCGCTGTTCGCGAACATCCCTCTGGATGGAAAGAGGTTCAGATCGACGCGGCCATCAGTCCTGGCAACAGCGGCGGCCCGATCATCAACACAGCCGGACAATCGATCGGAGTTGTTTATCAATTTGAACGCGACGGACAAAATTTGAACTTCGGAATTCTTACTCCAGAGATCAGAAATCTCAGCCAATCAAATCAACCCTATTTAAAAATCTCAGATGCTCGCCGAATCTACCTCGATCGAGGACGACGTCTTTCAAAAAGGGTCGTCGAAAAACTCATTCGGCCCGCGATTTTAAGTTTAAACTCGACTCCTCAAGCTGGTTCTACCGAACCAAAATTCCGACCCACTGGCTTCAAGTGGATGAAAGCCGTTTTAGCCAACAAAACGTTTCTCATGCTTGTGCCAGATGTGATTCAAAACTGCGAACGAGCTGACGAATCCGACGCCGTCAGCGCCACAACTTGTTCAAGTAACGGCGGCGACCTCGTTGTTACTGTGCAAAAACGACCGCGATCTCTTGAGGGATCAATTGTCGCCTACCGAGGCCGAAAGCTTGTCGAGGCCCGCCCTCTTGCAATCGTCGATCGTCTGGACTCGGAAGGCCAGTGGGAGAAGTTGAAGTCCAAGGCCGCTTCGTTCTACTCGCGCCCATCGAACTCACGCTGTCACCCTATTCAAAAAAGACAAATCGTTGCGAGTGACGAAAATTCCAATATCCAAATCCGAAAGAAGGGCTTCTTCCAAGACGCCGCGGCGGTTTGTCGCTTTGAAACGGAAAACGATTCCGAACCAGGAGCCGTCTCAGTCAGCCAGTGGATCGAACAAGGTTCAGACTTCTATGGCATTAACGTTTGGACGGCTGACCCAGGAAAAACCGCTTTCGCCATTGGCCTCAGTGATTTGATATTGGTGTCTGCCGGTTCAACCGCCGACGATGCGCCAATTCCCTATCGCCTTAAACTGCGAGCGGGACTTAAGCGAGTCGATCCCGGCGCACGACCAAGACAAGTTGCAGCTGCCGATCTTTACGACATCTACCAAGATGAAACTTCAACCATCACAATCGCTCGAACATTGCGAACCGTTCCCTCGCAGATGAATCGCGGATTTGTCGAATGGGCTCAGGCCATCGCAAAATCAAGTGGGATGAGAATTTCCTCGAACGCTGCTTCCACGGCGGCCACCGTTGAAAGTGCGGTGGTTCATTCGGAAATCGCAGGCCACAGTGGTCGCATTGGAAATTGGGTGATGACACACCCAACAGACAAATCAAAGTCTGCACTTTTAATGATGGCTGCAAGTTTCACAGAAAATGAAACGTGGATTCTCTTTGAAATTCAATCGCTACCAACAAAGTCCACTCAGGGGACAGCTTCGCAAAAAAGAAGTGTTGCCACGGCGCAGGCGGAGCTCCGCGATTTAGTCACAGGTATGGAACGATTTAGAAGTTGGATTCAAGATTTTGAACCCATTCAAACAACCCCTAGCGCCGAGCGCTAGTTAGAATCTCTTTCCATTTTTCGACGCCGTCTGTGACCAAATCAATTGGTCGCAACCCATCCGAATTTCTGAAAAAGGGATCTGCACCTTCCTTCATAAGAAGGTCCGCTGTTTTCAACATTCCACGTGAGGCACAATGGTGCAAAGCTGTCCAATTTTTACGATCGCGATCAATAATTTCAGCGCCCCAGCTTAAAAGCGGCGAAACCCATAGTGCCGCTTCTTCATCTCGAAGCGCACGGCAAAGTAAAACCAAAATGCCATCGCCACTTTCCGTCTGTGCGTTGACAAGCGCGCCCTGAGAAACCAGGGCTTTCGCGCGCTCGATGTCATTTGCTAGAACGGCGTGATGCAGGGGTCGATAGCCATCACAATCGTAAAGATTGATCTCGTCATTTTCCAAGCCGGCCTCCCATCCCTTGAATTATCTTATCGGAAAACTTCAGCTGTCTACCTGCAGTCAGCCATCTTTCCGTCAAAGGTGCTTCAAATGAGAACGCCACACCCTTGTGTTCAAACTCAAGCAGCGACGCGCGCAACCAAAGCCCGCGAAGTCCCAGTTGTTCGCGAAAGTACTTACTGTGATGAGAATCTCCATGCTCGCGATCACCAATGATCGGATGTGTTTCGCGAGCGAGATGCCGACGAATCTGATGCCAGCGCCCAGTCAACGGCCGTGCCTCTACTAACGAATATCTTGCCGAAGAATAGCGCTTTCCAATTTGAAAGGGACATTCGACCTTCTCAAGGGTTCGATACTCCGTCACGGCTTCGGCCAATGTACCATTGGAATCTCGCTCGAGCGGAATTTCAATTCGCCCGTCTGCGGCCGTCCAGCCGCGGCAGATGGCATGATACACTTTGCGAACTCGCCCCGCTTGCAGCTCTGCTTGAAGCTGTCCGGCCGTTTCACTCTGAAGGGCCATGACCAAAACGCCCTCTGTTTGCACATCCAAGCGATGAACGGGATAGAGGAACTTTCCAATCTGTCGTCGCAAAGTCCAAAGAACTGTTATTTCACGAGGGACACGTCGACGGGCCATTTCAGGTTGGTGCACGTGCATACCCGGCGGCTTGTGAATGACGACAAACTCTTCATTCTGAAAAAGAACCTGAAGATTCTGAATCTCGTAAGGCTGAACGTCAGATTCCGAATCCATAAATCTTTCCGCGCTCTCTGAGGCGAGCGATTTTACTGTGGAACAGTGACCAATCATCCCTTTGATCGATGGCCGCCCAGATCTTTTCGACTTCGTCGATCAACATCATTTCCGGTAGATCGAGTTCAAAATAGTTCCTACTCTTCTCTGATGCCACCATTCGATTTTTCGCAGCTTCCGTAGAACGCCATGGATCACTGCCGATTTCTTCTATGAACTTCAAAGACGCAGGGCCATGGTATTTAGCGATCGCTCGTGAATTTCTCAGTTGGCCTCCGTAGAAGTCAAAAAAGAAGCTCTCAAATGGAACTTTGGATTCCTTCATACACTCGATACCCAAGGTCAGAAGCTGCTCTTGTTTTATATCGGTAATGCTAACTGTTCCCTCGTGCGCCAAACCCAGTCGATCTAAATACTTCACCAACAAGTGCTGCCGGTAGGATCCCGGATAAACTTCCAACGCTTTTACCAGATCGCGCTGCCATTCTGCTTCTTCGCCCTCAGGAACCAAGGTGAACAAAGCTCGAGCAAGTTGATCTAGGTTCCAATAGACAGCTTCGGCCTGTCGCCCATAACAATAAAGTCCTTCGTGATCAAAATAGGCGGCTGTAAAACTCGGGTCGTAAAAAGGCAGAAAGCGCCACGGGCCATAATCGAAACTTTCTCCGGTGATATTCATGTTGTCCGTGTTCAAAACTCCATGGACAAACCCTGCCATCATCCAACTCGCCGCCAACTCGGCAGCTCTACGACTGACTTCTTCGAGAAACCGTAAGACCAGTTCGCGCTCACTCAGCCCAATCAAATCGGGAAAATAAACGCTGCAAGAATACTGAAGTAACCTGCGAAGATTTTCGACTTCGCCTGTAGCAGCAAATCTTTGAAAAGTTCCATATCGAATATGTCCATGGGAAAGCCGGGTAAGAACCGCCGACCTCGTCGGAGAAGGCTCATCGCCGCGATGAAGCGCCTCGCCAGTTTCGAAAAAGCAAAATGTCTTCGACGTATTGACGCCCAAAGCTTCCAGCATTTCTGTGGCAAGGGCTTCGCGAACGGCCCCTTTCAAAGTCAAACACCCATCTCCACCGCGCGAGTAAGGAGTCTTTCCACTTCCTTTGGTTCCGAAATCCAAAAGGCGATGATCGAACGGGTCTTCGAGCTGTGCGAACAAGAATCCTCGACCGTCACCCAATTGCGGATTGTAGTGCCGAAACTGGTGGCCGTGGTAACGCATCGCCAGCGGTTTGGGC
>JAXMMN010000677.1:0-1947 GCA_034366485.1 Bdellovibrionales bacterium | reverse complement strand
CCATACCGGCGGAAAACTGTATCAGGCGATTCTCCTTTGGTCAGTTGCACTGGCTCCAATCACGTTCATGTCACTGAGACCAGTCATTGCAAAAATCTGGTTGGGCGGCTTTCTAGCTGCCGGACTTTGGGGCATCGTTGATTCGCAATCGCTAAAGGTATTTTTCGACGAAAATGTCTACGCTCTCGCATTCACAACGCCTCTTCTTTGCCTTGTCGGCACAATCATATCTCGCTTCATCTCGCAAATTCTTCCGGGACAGACCGAACCTGGCGTTACCGTTGCATTCAGGTTTTGGACAGCGATCACTGGGCTCAGTGCCATCGGCATCGCAGAAACCATTGGCCAAATGAGCAAGTACAAGGAACAGTCCTACGGGTTTGCGGGCTTTGTCCTCGGCTACGCCCTGCTTGCCGTTTCCATCATCGGGATTCTTCGTGCAGGTACTTACAATGCGATTCAACGCAACCTCATGCTCCTCATGTTGCTTTCGTTTTCTTTGCCGTTTCACGCGATCTCTCTGGGCGTTCGAAATGAATTTGCATATTCGGCAATGACGCTTGTGACACTCGCCGTCGCCGGCATCTTGGTTGCAACTCTACACGACAAAAAAGTCTTTCAATGGATTTTGGGGCTAATTGCCCTACGCTTTTTAGTCTTCTACTTTCAAGCCATCGGCGGACTTGCAACCACGGGCTTCGGCCTGATTGTCTCGGGCTGTGGGGGGATCGGAATTGGTCTACTTTGGAACAAGTATCGCAAAACAATTGCCACTTGGGCTGAGGGGCTTGCTCGATGACATCAAATCAGAAAAAACTTTTGTTTGCGATCGCCTTTCCAATCGTCATTTTATTGGGACTGACGCTTCAGAAACATAGCCTTCGTCAAACTGGTGTGAAAAAGATTTTCGCGATTTCTGGCTACGATCCCCGCGATCTTCTTTCTGGTCACTACCTCATCTATGCAATCGACTATGGTGTCGAAGGAGTATGTAGCTACAATTCAAGTAGTCACTTGTCCGGCGATCCCGAATCACACATTTGCTTCGACACGAACATGCATGTCGGCGGCCCAGTCCCTGCCAGCTGCCGGGTAGCAATTCGAGGAAAATGCCAAGGTGGTCGTTTTTTGGCAGGACTTGAACGGTTTTATGTCCCACAAGAAAAGGCGTTGGCACTCGAACGACTGATCCAAAGCAAAAAAGCCAGCATCGTCGTGGCGATTGGCGAAGGTGGAACTTCGCAGGTCACAGATCTTCTCATTGACGGAATCCCTTGGCAGGAAGCAATGGCTGCGATGCCTTCCCCAAGCCCTAGCCCCCCAGCGAATTGATCGAGCAAAATTCGTCACCGGACCGCCAGCAACTAACAATTGTCGCGTGGACTACCGACTTGGCGGCGACGAGAAGCCAGCCGTTTGCGCGTGAATGACAAGGTCTTTTGCCTAGGGATTGCACGCAAGACAGCACGATGAGCCGGCAATCAAACACCTGGTCCCCAAACTACCTACCGACGATCGCGCTATTGTCCCTATTCGCGATTGGCACATTCGCGTTCGGACCGTCTGCGTTTGCCGCAAAGGAAAGTCGCTGCGAGAGTCAGTTTAAAACTGTTCCACCAGCAGCAGAGCGTGTTGATCGATATTCGATGCGGCCAAGCCTGGTGCAAGCAGTTCATGTTTATCCCGCCGAGAAATATCATGGGACTTTGAAAGAGGTCGCCCAGCTTGTGAAGTCACTTAGGCCGTCTTCAACAATCACTGAGACTGTTCTTTACCCGTTTGCCGGATTCGATTTTTCTGCGCCGCTGATGCTCTTTCCGAACGCAAAAACGTACATCATGATTGATCGAAATTCAGTCGTGGAAGCCTTTAAAGTGGATCAACTTCGAAAGTCGAAGCTCGACTTGTTTGGCAGCGATCGCAATCGCAGCTGGGTCATCTGGAGTC
>JAXMMN010000676.1:0-3055 GCA_034366485.1 Bdellovibrionales bacterium | reverse complement strand
GCACCGAGCTGACTCGACTTTTACTGATGCGAGAGCGCAGCTCCGACTCCGCAATGAAATTCGTAACGATCGGCGATGTCGATAGAATCTGCCGCGCCTCATTTACGATTTGGTCATGATCAAATTGTGTTTTGAAAGCGGGGCGCGAGTGTACTGTGTCGCCTGCCAGAAAACGATTTCTCCTCGCGAATTTTACGCCTCTTCGGGTGAGTCGATAGCCGAGTGTCGTTTCGCCGTCACCTGTCAGCAGCTCGATGAGGCCGATGCGCTGAAGATGTCGAAGTCGCCGGTACAGATTGTATCCCTCCTTGAGTCCCACCAAGTTTCGGCCGATATCCCCGCGACTGGCGAACCGGTTTACTGCAATGAGGCGAACGATTTCTTTGTCAGCGGTGCAAAGGCGCACAAGGTTCACGTTGCCAAAAATTTCAGGCAGCACGTTCAGTTGCTCCAGCGAGCCGGTTCGAGAATGATGTATTCGAAATGTGCCGGAACAAAGATATTACCTTTCACCTGGTCATCGACGAAACGGACTTCTACTTTTGCAGGAACTAGGTTGGGAGGATTTCCATTGCCACCGGCCTGCGCAGCTTTAAAAAGTCCGTCGGTCTTTCCTTTCTCGAACGCCGCAGACTCTTTTGCGACGGTCGTCTCGTGCATCAGGTATCCTGCCGCGCCACCAAGAACGGCACCGGCTGCTGCTCCTACGTACGCGTTCTTGATTCGACCGCGACCTTTCGGACCCGGATCAATCAGTGCCCCGATTCCGGCTCCTGCGGCCGCTCCAGTGCCGGCTCCTAGCATAACTGATTTCGTCGTCGTCGCACAGCCTGCGAGAGTTGCGAGTGCGGTGCAACCGCACACAAGTTTTAAAATTGTCCACATAAATGAAGCTCCAATTTTTTTATCGCTTTTTAGAGGCGATGAACGTCGGTTTGATCGAATCGACCTGGAGGTTTCAGGAATGTTGCGTGTTCGAGAGTGCCTTTTGGAATCGCGGGGAGTGGTTTCGGTTTGATATCCGGAAACGGCGTGAATTTTACTCTCTGAGTTTCGACTCTTTCGAAATGCGGAATCGAAACGATGGCTTCACCCGTGGCGAGTTCGGACTTGATGAGATTTGGGTGAAAGAGAAACTCCTCGACAGTTCGTACCGACAGTTCACCGGTTTTCTTTGATCCGAATATGCCTCGCGAGACACGTTCGGTTTCCTTTGACGATGACGTCGTACCGAACGAGCTTGCAAAAAACTCGGCCGTCTCCGGGTCATTGTTACGCATAACGATTTTGATATTCGTGTTTGTTGTGACGATGTTTCGAAACGCCGGACTTACTTTGTCGAGATCACCAAGAGCTTGATGCGAAAAGACCATGCCGATATTCGCCGAGCGGGACTTGTTCAGCAACGCTTCAAATCCTTCGTAGATGTAATCCTGGAAGTCGTCGAGGAAAACAGAAGTAAACTGAACCGAACTTGCGCCTTCGTTGTGTCGTTTCGCGACCGCGTTCTGAAGGCATTGCAGGACTAGCTTCCCGGCTGATGCGCCCAAGAACTGGTAGTACATCGTGGGTAGCTGAAAATAGCAGATGAGGCCGTGCTTCAGCGCCTGGCCCAGATCCAAATGCGGTTCGCGCGAGTTGAAGAGGGGAGAAATCTCATCGGCGCAGAAGTGACTGATCTTTGCCACGAGACCGCTGACCTTCTCGTCTTTTTCGCGTGGACTGAGGGCATTGAACGCATTCAGAGTTTCATTTAGCGATTCATTTCGGCTGGCTTCGATCCATGTCGCCAGAGCCTCTTTGTTCGTCAGCAGCACGAGCAGGTGCGCGAATGTGGGCACAATGTTCTGTTCTTTGATGATCGCGACCATTTCTCGAAATATTCGGAACTGAACGCTCTCATAATACTCATTTTCGAATTGAAAGCTTGAGAACACTCGTTCGGTGACCTCTTGAACGCTTCCGACGGCCAGCGGATTGAATGTGCAAGAGAGGTTGGGATTCGAAAGCGAAAACAGCCGAAAGTCGTTCGCGCGTCCCGCAGCGACCGTATAGGCGTAGATTTTGTCGAGAAACGACCGATCTGCTTTGCCATCGACGATGATGATGCCGCCGCGATTTTGAATGTCTTGAATGGCCCATGGGAGAATCACGGATTCTGACTTTCCACTGCTCGTTGTACCGATAACTTGAGTATGTCGGGTGCGCATGGCAGTTGATAGATAGAGCTCGTCATTGTTCTGCGATTGACCAAGGTAGATCTGCTTTTCGGTGGTTTTGACTTCGCGAACGACTTTTTCGATGTGTAAATTCCACCGACGAAAGGCAAAGTACACCGTAGCGAGAGCGCCCAGTACGATTCCTATGCACGCGATTTTCAGAGCGTCCGGTTTTGCAATGAGCCCAGCGCCGATGTTCAACCCGCGAAAGAAGACCCGATACAGAATAAGACAGCCGGGCACGACAATGAAACCTAGGATCAAGTAGAAGTCGCTTTGCTCGATTGGCCGGTCACTCACAGTGTCATGCCTTTCTCGAGGAATATCATGAACGAGGTGCCGGGTTCGACCGATACGTAGGGAGTCACGTTTTTCATTTCGGTTTCGTATGTTTTCGCTTGTTCGGACGCGGACTCAGAAATTCCGCCGAGGGCGGCATTCTTCAGATTGCCGGGTTCGAAGGGCACTAGGTTTCCTTTTTCGCGGTCTTTGAATCCGTCCGCGAAGCCCCCGATAAATTTGCTGAGGAATCTTCCGCCTTCCTTCTTCAACACTTGCGAATGGTACTCTCCAGCGATACCGCTCGACCCGTCCGGCATCGTCGCAATTCCGTTGAATGCCTGCTCGCTGCCATTTTCGAATATCAGCGTATGGAAACTGACCTGCACGCGTTCGAAACCTGATTCCGCCTGTGCGTTTCCTAGAATCTTTGTTCCCACCGCTAGAGAAAACCCGCTTGGCGACGTCGCTTCCGTGGTCACGACCGCAATGACGGGATTGCGCGAATCGGATGTCACAATTCGATTGAGCAGCCTGACCGCAATCGTAGTTCCCGA
>JAXMMN010000675.1:0-2551 GCA_034366485.1 Bdellovibrionales bacterium | reverse complement strand
TCCAAGTAAATGCCCGACAAAAATGGTTCCCAAAACGATTCAATAAATTTCTGGCTGAAACCAAAGTCGGCGAGAAACTGTCGCGTCGTCTTAACACCCATGGGGGAATCAGAGGCGTAGGCTTGACTGACGGCCACTAGTTTCAAAACTAAAAACTTGTCGCGCACGCTAAGTCCTGGGTATTTCAGTCCGGCGAACAAACTTCCAGGATGCACCAAAGGATTAGCGAGAAGATCGAAATCTTCGCCCTGGTACACCATGGCGCCTGAATTGAATTTTTTTAAGTTGAGCTGATCGAGATTCAAAAAGTGAGTGAGCTCTGGATACGAGCTGAGGAGGACCTGAAACCCCTCATCTCCGAAAAATCCATCGCCTAACGACCGCGTTCTCACGCGTCCACCGACCTGATCTTGCGATTCGATGACCCGAACTTTTTTTCCACCAGCTTCTAAGGTTCGCGCACACGCCAAGCCGGACAACCCGGCGCCAATCACAAGACAGTCTAACTTTTCCATATTGATTTACTTCCAGCCTTTAGTGATTCCATCAACCGATTGGCGCGAGGATTTGAAGCGAGTGGTTTTGAATCCGCGCTTAGTTTCGTTTTTTAAGTGCCCTTGTTCGAATACCCGCTTCCGCCATCGACGAAATGTGTTTGCATCAAGCTGGTGTCGCATGATTTTCACGAAATCGTTTGGCGAAATTTGAAATTGCTGTTCAATCGCATCGAACGTTGTTCGATCTTCCCAACCCATTCGAACCAAGCGATCAAGCTCGGACTCTGAAAGAGCCCCTATTTTGTCTTTCAGTTTTCTCGATAAACCCATGTCGCTTTCCTCACGTCAGTTCGATTCGACAAACTCTTTTAGCTTAGCAATGCGTTTCTTGGTCAACCAAGCTTTCCATGCTTCAGTAGAGATCTCGGGATATTTACTCTTACCAAACTCCACCCACGCGTCGCGGTAAGTGACCCATTTTCTTTGAGTGGATCGTATTCCTTCTTTCGTAACTGCTCCAGGCCCCTCTTCGTACTTCCGTTTCATCACCAGGGCATATACTCGATTCAGTTCTTTGTCCGCGCCCGCAAAGTCCTTGTCGCTAGGAAGCTGTCCTTTTTCAAACGCTTCCAGCGAACTCAAAAAATCTTGCTTCATTGCCGCCTGCTCGTTGATCACAAACTGGGCTCGGCCAGAACCTGACAAATCTTGCTCAGAAGAGGCACTTTCATCAAAGAAATCCTCTGCCGCTGTTTTTAGTTTAAAGAAAGCTAGCTTCTGTGCGTCCGACCATTTTTCAGAAATCTTTGTGACTCCCTTGCTTCGCTTCTTGGCTTCGATTTTCTCAGCCTCAGCTGCGCAAAAGCCACCGCTTAAACCACTGGTCGCATGATCGCAAAAAGTGAATTCTGTTCTGAGGCGATCTTCGGATTTTGTGGAATACAACGTGTTGACCATTCCCTCGAGCTCAGCCGGAACCATACTTCCGCGACAGACCAATGCTATTGCGAGCATTGCATTTCGTTTTACACCCCAACCGTTTGCATAAATTTCGGCAAGACTCACATTATCCTGATCTTCTTGCGACAGCAGGCACTTTCGAAAACTCACAAGATCGCGTTCTTGATCGACGCCTTCGTTATATGAGCCACATTCCGCTTTGCTTTGAAGGAATTGTTTTTTCTCGACGCTCGTCGGAAGATCAGAAACTGGAATTTTGGGAGGCCCTGCCTCAAAGCAGCGATCAATAACTTGAAAGCTATCTTCTGAACTATAGCCAAAACTGATTTTATTTTTCCTCGCTAGATCCGCAAACTTTTTCGCCTTTTCTATATTCGCAGCCGAGCCGGCTCGAAAGATCAAGGCATCTAGGAGAGGCTGGAAAGCTTCTGGATAGCTTTTTTCGGCGGCTTTCTCGTAATAATACTCAGCTTGTTTCGGGCCGAGCCCCATGTAACCCAACAAATACCAAGCTTCTCCTGACCCCTGATCGGCCGCTTTCTGAATCCATTTTGCTGCTTCTTCACGAGATTGATCTTTGATCGACTTTCCGTACTCAAGCTGCGCTTTCGGATCGCCTTTTTCAGCAGAGGACCGCAGCGACAGAGTTTGAACGTTGGACTTCGCCGCGACCCAAGGGCTTACGACAAGCCAGGTAGAAAAAATAAAGACCGTCATTACTATTCTAATCATGCAACTTAAACGGCGCACTCCCATTTCGGAAATGCGCCCTCCCTAACGTGTATTGAGAATACTATTCGACTGAATCTGGATTTCGCATAATCAAGACCGCAGCCATAAATTTAGCGAGATAGTCTTTGTCACCTTCGCGACCGTTGCGGATCAGCGTCCACGCGTCACGCGTGTCGAGATCAACCATCGCCTTTTGCACGGCATTCTCGCCCATATTGTAGGCCATTAGCGCCAGCTGCCAGTCCTTGAAGCGAAGATTGTTCGCCTGAAGGTAGCGCATCGCTGCGTCTGTCAACATCGACGTATCCATGCGTTCATCTTTTTGAGCATCGACGCGCAACCCGTAGTTTCGCGCCGTCTGC
>JAXMMN010000674.1:0-3152 GCA_034366485.1 Bdellovibrionales bacterium | reverse complement strand
CAGGTTTAAGCGAGCAACTTCTGCCAATGTCGTCGATCCAGCGCTGTCTGCACCAGAACGTCCGGCGCGTTCCGCACCACGACGAGAAGTTTCTGTTTCACGTGCTCTCACGCCTTCTGGGCGCGATCCGCGACCTGTTGGAGCCGCCTGCGCGATCGATGACAATTGTCCAACTGCAAGAGTGGCAAGTACTGCCATCACAACGTTCTTCTTCATCTTTCCTCCTCGAGGAGAGTCCTCGATAAAATTGCTAAACCTTTAAAAACGTTCGTCACTGTTTGCTTTTACGAGCGGTGCCAATTTCGGTCGTTCATAAAAACAATTTTCGCCTCGACTTATGCGTCTGTAGCTAATGATTGCTACCTGACACACAAGTCGCGCGGATAGGTCGGGAGTATGCAACATCGGTGCGCACAATTCGATCACAGATGTGGGGTGCATGAATCTGTTTCATATACGTCTCACAGTTCTACAATTACTGCCCAAGGACCTGAATGCCGCGAATGATTCCCCAATAGGAATCCAGTTCGCCTACAAGTCCTTGAATATTCTTAATACTTTGCAATTGGACCTGCTTGATTTCGCTCGACGGTTTGGCCGTTTTTTCGAAGGCCTCAACCAGAGTCACCAGTTCTTTAAAGCGGATGTCCAAAGCCACTCTGCGGGCTTCGACGGCGGTTTTGGCTTCTGGTCCTTTGCGGTCTACGAAGTCGATATCAGAAACTAATTCACCCATGTTTTTCATTTCGGCCCGTAGGTTGGCGGCTGCCGCGTCGAAGCCGGCAGTATTGCGCGTCGTTTTACGCAGTACCTCAAGATAGAAATCGAGCTCCGCATTCAAGGAATCCAGCGCACCTAGCTTTACTCCCCAGCCAATGAACTCGAGCGGCATATTGAGTCCGCGCAGATAGCTCGCAAGCCAGCCCTCTTGCTTGCCGAGCAGGGCAGGGAGATAGGTTTCGCGAACGATCTCTTTATAGCGCGATCGAAGTTCAGCGACGGTTTTTTCGATGTGCCGATCGACTTTATCGGTCCACCAGTTGTTGAATGAATCTTCCCATGCAGCTTTTTCGTCCTCTGGTGGCGCGCTTGTTCCGATTATTTCGACCCGGGCTTTTCGGCGAACAATGTCCAACATGCCATTGAATGATTCCGTTCCGATTTTCCATTGGCCTTCGTGAATATTGAAGGTCGACTTGTCGCGGTTCGCATTCAGCGGTAGCGAATTGCAGAATCCCTCTGGAACTCCAGAAACAATTCTAGGTGGTCGGAAATCGAGGCGGAAACCTGACCAGTCTGTGATCGAAGAATTTTTGCTCCAACGTGGAATTGATCGACTTTCTTTTCCAGTGATTTCGTCAAGGTGTTCGCGCACGGCAATCAACACGCCGGGGTCAGAGGCGTCGCGAGGACGACCACCGAGACCAAGTTCTTTCAATGCGGATTCGAACTTCGAGTCCTTCATCTTTTCGTAATAAATTTTGATTTTTTCGGAGTTAGAGATTTTTGGATCTAGTTCTGGACCACAGACCATCGACGCCAACATGTATTCCGACATTGAGTTGGTGGCTGCACGACTGATTCCGTCTGGATGGTTGGACTTTGTTTCTTGTTCGATGATCGATGGATCGTTGTTCGACTCTCGAATAAATGCTAGGCCTGGACCCATTGGTTCAGGATTTCCAAGTAAAGTTCGGAGCTTCATGAAAGGATTGCCTTCAGCCAATCGCTTGTAGGTTTCCGAGCCAAACTGCACGTGCTTGTCGTTGTACACGATGTCTTTTGCCAAAACTTCTCTCAGCAGTTTAAGCGCATTCACTAATAGCCGTTCGCGAACGCGAGTTTCAAGATCTAGGCGTTGTTCTTGAGACATCCCATCCAAGTTGCGGAAGCCTAATTCCATCGGCGCAAGCGCTTTGATGTCAGATTTAGGATCAGCGGCAGTTAGCCCTGCGTGAATAATCGGAAGGTTGGATCGCTCGGTCGAATGCAGTCGTCGCTTTTTCTGTTCGGCGGATTTCAAGTAGGAATCCAGCCAATCTCTCGCCGCCGCAACAGCCTTACGTTTTGATTCGCCGCTGAAATCTTGTCCATCAGAGGAAATCCCGTAAAGATTCTGCTCCGTATAGAGACCGCTGGGATTTACTTGTGCTCGCTTGTCGAATCTTTGGTAGTTGATGTGCCGAATGATCTGCTCGTAGTAGGCCGTCGCGTTCGAATACATCGTTGTAAAGCGCGCGACATAGTCTTGCCAGTTGCCGTGTGCTGCATATCCATCTTGCAGAATAAACTCGCGCCACTTTGTTTGTCGTTCAGCGTGCTTTTTTAACAAATGCGCAGGAGTCGGTTGTTCGGGAAGGGTGCAACCCATTTCAAGAGCCATCATGCTTCCCGACATGTCCATGCCGTAAGCCATCGGATCGCCCATGCAGTAGGTTTGATCGTACTTTACAGGTTCCCAAACCCACGCATTCTTTTCTGCGCGACCGATTTCATGGCGGATGTCGCGAATTTGTTTGGCGAGCGCAGCACCTTGGCGAACGCTTTCAAATGGCTTTTTAAACCATGGTGTCAGTGGGTGGACGATTTCCATGAAGATTGCGATATTCCCAACCGTCATAGCGAATCGACCGACAGGGTGATTGACGCCGAAGGCTTTAGCGATTCGAAATCCTTTGAAGACGATCGGAATGTAGCGTTCAGCACCTGTTTTTACAGCTACGGCTTCAACTGCCCAAGGCAAGGCGCGATTGACGACATAGGTTTGAATAATCGCAGTTGTGCCGAGTGCGAGCATGTCGGGCGTGTAGTCTGCGGCCTTTTTGGAAAGTGCCCAGTTCTCCCACGCTTTGTCACAAACTTCGTCGGCAGCAGCTGTCGGAATGGAAGGAGTGCTTCGTGCTTTCGAACACGCCCGAATATCCTGATCGGCCATGAGTTCGTGAATGACGTTACTGACTGCCATACCGGCGGCAAGGCCCATTGGATTCATCAGCGGCGCAAATCGTTTTTGTTGCCGCGTAGGCTCGCCTGGGACCGCTAAAACTTTGGTATTCATATAGTCAGGTCGATTCGGTCCACGCTCAATTTGCAGGGTACTTTGGCCCTGACCGTTCGGGACGATCGAAACATTGCGAATTTCACCGGCCCGT
>JAXMMN010000673.1:0-13069 GCA_034366485.1 Bdellovibrionales bacterium | reverse complement strand
CGCAAGATTTTTCCTAACGGCAGCCACAGCCGGATGCGCCTCGACTTCCGGAAACAATTGACCTGTTGCTTTGTCCAACGGCATTTCCGAAATAACGAAATCCGTATTCCCGCTACTCTTTTGACGTAGCTCGACAAGTCGAAACTCCGACCCTTCAACGGAAGCATCGAAACGATAAATCGCCAGCACAGGCTCGCGTCCCTCGGATTTCAACCCAAGCAAAATCTTTCCGTCTTTTTCCAACGATTTGATATTGATCTTTGGTAGACCATTTTCGCCAATGGCAGAGAGCACGGTGACAAGCTTTTCTGCAGTGACTTTGTCCTGCCAAGCCTGATCCGCTTGCTTCGCCGCCGCGTAGTGAGAAGTAAGATCAACAAACTGTGTTTCGCAATTCATAGCTACCGATCGCTCAGCGAGCGACAACGCACAAAACCCGACGGCCAGAAGACTCTTAAACGCGGATTTCATCACAGCCCCTCTTCCAACGCTCGCAAATGGCGCCGATTGAAACTGTTCAAAGAATCAATCACCTGAGGCTGGTGATCGCGAAGTGCCTCAGCAAAAACTCGATTCGTTCCGGCCTGACGGGCAAAAAGCTGACGACCATGGAACGTCCCTACCCATTGAGCATGGTGGCGTGCCATCGACATCAGTTCTACAAAATCGGATGGGTGCTTTTGTTTGTAGGGAACGGAGATAGGTTCAAGTTTTTTATCACGCAATGTGAAGGTTGCGTCTCCCACGGTGACCTGTGGAAACTTGGCAAGAATGTCGTAATCTAAATATTTGGAGGCCGTCGACTGAATTTCGGCCATCGGCACTTGATCCTGATAAGTCGCGATCGCTGTTTCTCCAACGCGCTTTAGTTCTTTCATCACGGTATCACCACTGGCGGTCTCAAAAAGCACGAGAATGCGCATCTGATCTTTTGAGCCCCCGCGCTCTGGGATTTTCACAATCGCATCTAAGAGATGCCCCCAACCAAGTCGCGCTCGAAGATTGGACTCAAGTGATTCCCGCATCTTTTCGACGGTCATTCCTAGCTTGCGTGACGCCACCGAAAGTGGCTGAAGAACTTCACCATCCACATAAAGCTGTCCGCCCTCATCTAGTTTGTTGTCCTTTTTCTTTTCGAGCTTTCGCTGAAATTTCTTTTCCGAGGGCATGACATCTTCGTACTGACTGGTGAGCTGAAAATCTTCTCGAAGCAAGCCTGCGCGATAGTTTTCGAAAATCACTTTTGCGATTTCGGCCTGTTCGGCAACGTTGACGACGCGTCGACGCTTAGCAATTGCAATCGTGTTTAAAACCAATCTGTTGATGTCCAAAAGAGCAGGCGCGTAGCCAAGATCTTTCGTGTCGAACAAAGTATAAAGAACGCCCTTCCCAGGCACATGTACGGGCGAGAAGTTCCCCGAGTGGAGATCGCCGATACTGATCACATCCGTCTTCAAGATCGTCGGCCAAGATGTCCACTTTATCTTGTCACTTTGTTCGCGCGCCTGAGCCCAATAGAAGGGCGCATTGTCGCGCACTTGCTGAGAAAGATTCGTACTAGCATCGTAGTCCCGAAGGACGTCCTCTGACTTGATTCGCGCGGCCTGGCCTTCAAGCCATTCTTCGCATGTCAAAGCATTGGACAGTCCTGGAAGAAGGACAAAAAACGCAAAGAGAGCCACGCCAAAATACCTGCGTCGAGCCGCATGGCTTGGCGTTGATGTGCCAACTGAATCAGGTAATTTCTGCTGCTCGGTGTTCATGGACGTCACTGCTTCATCTCCAAGGATCAACCAAATGCGATGTACATCGTTTCGATCATGTTCAGTTGGTAGATAGAGCAATTCAGCAGCCGTTGTTGGACCGCCAAAAAAAGAACCCCAACCGGGATGCGGCTGGGGTCACAAAACCAGGGCGCTGCCTGGTCATTTTTTCATCACGTGCTAGCGGAACTTCTTAACGATTTCCTTGAAGTAGTTGCCCCGCTCTTCGTAGCTATCAAACATGTCGAAGCTTGAAGCGCCAGGTGACAAAAGCACAGAGTCACTGATGCGAGACTTTTGATAAGCAATCAAGACGGCTTCCTCAAACGTTCCGATCAGGAACGTTTCTGACCAATCGCCAAGATCGCGATTCATGCGCTCTTTCGCTTCGCCAACTAAGATCAACGTCTTTACTTTTCGTTTCACCATTTCGCGAAGCGGTTCGTAGGAAAGATTCGTATCTTTTCCACCCATGATCAAAATGATGTTTTCATCAAACGCATCCAAGGCACGCATGACAGCGTGAACGTTTGTTGCTTTCGAGTCGTTAAAGAACTCGACCCCGCCCACACGGCGAACGTACTCAAGGCGGTGTGGCATTCCGCCATAGCTATCGATGACCTTTTGAATTGCGTCGTGCTTAGCGCCATGCTCGCGAGCCGCCAAAATGGCCGCCATGATATTGTCGATGGAATGGCGACCGCGCATTTTCATATTACGAATCGAATACGTCTCAATATCCGGACCCGTGCGAACACGGATTTCATCTTTAATACAAACCGCGCCACCGATCGACATGATTTGGGGCTCGAGGGCCGGCTTGCGCGAGAAGTAGAAAATACGACCGCGCTGAACCGCCGGATCACGGGCCAGTTCAACAACGGCGTTGTCGTCCGCATTTAAGATCGACGTTGTCGCTTGGTTGACGTTTTGAAAAATGCGACGTTTCGCGTTCACATACTCTTCCATCGATTTGTAACGATCTTGATGGTTTTCCGCGAGGTTCGTAAAAACAATGTTCTGCGGAGTGAAGCGATCGCAATGCTCAAGCTGGAAGCTAGATACTTCCGCAACAACCGAGTCGTATTCTTCACCGCGCTTCAGCGCGCGCAGGAACTCGACCAACGGTTCGCCAAAGTTTCCGCCCAGCCATGAACGAACGCCCGACTCTTTCAAGAAAAGTTCGATCAGCTTACAAGTCGTCGACTTTCCGTTCGTTCCCGTGACGCCGACGAGCGGCTGCTTAATGAACCAAGTAGAAAACTCGAATTCACCGGTTACAACGACTCCGTTGGAACGAGCATATTCAAAGATCTTCAAATTAGGTGGAACCCCTGGCGACAAGATAATCACGTCTTGTGCGAGGAAAACTTTTGGACTGTGACCACCGAGATCTAACTGGATATTGAGCCCTTCAATTTGCTCCAGCGAAGACGCCAATTCTGGTTTCGACTTGTGATCTGAAATTGTCACTTGTGCGCCACACTCGGTAAGGAAATGCGCGAGGCTCACGCCACAGCGAGCGAGGCCGACGACGAGAACACGCTTTCCCTCGAGATCTTTAAATTCCGTAAATGGTGGTGGTGTTCCTGATGAAGGGGGCATTGGGGGATGGGCCATGGTTCTTTCGTACTCCTATGTTCTTTCCGATCAATGAATTCAAATTTGAATTTAAATTAGCGAAGTTTCAGAGTCGCCAGACTGAGGATCGCGAGCAAAATCGAGATGATCCAAAATCGGACGATAATTTTAGTTTCAGTGAGACCTTTGAGTTCAAAATGATGGTGAATGGGCGCCATACGGAAAATTCTTTTTCCCGTGAGCTTGAACGAAATGACTTGAGTGATGACCGACAGTGCTTCGACAACGAAAACGCCGCCGAGAACTACCAGGATAATTTCGTTTTTCGTGAGAACCGCCAGGATCCCCAGGAATCCACCGATGGAGAGCGAACCAATGTCGCCCATAAAAACTTGCGCCGGATACGTGTTGAACCACAAAAAGCCAAGACCGGCGGCGACCATCGCCCCAGCCAGCGGAACAAGTTCGCTCGATCCCGCGACAAATGGAATTTGCAGGTAGGCGGCAATTCCCGCATGTCCTGCAACGTAGGCAAATACACCCAAGGTCGCCGCAGAAATAATGACAGGTACAATCGCCAAGCCATCCAGACCATCAGTTAAATTCACCGCGTTCGCGCAGCCAGTGACAACTAGCGATCCAAACACGACGTAAAACCAACCGATGTCGACGGCGAAATTCTTGAAGAACGGTACCGTCACGATCGTCGACAAACCAAACCAGTAAATCAACGCGGCAATCACAGCGCCTGAAATTGTGAATTCAGCCGCTAGGCGCAGACGCCCCGGAAGACCGGCCGTATTTTTTTTGCGAACTTTGAGCGAGTCATCGACATAGCCAATATAGCCAAACCCGAGCGTCACGATGAGCGTTGCCCAAACCAATGGGTGCAGAACATTCACCCACAGAAGCGCGGGCACTAAAAGTCCCACTAATATGAGGCCCCCGCCCATCGTCGGCGTACCGGCTTTTTTCTTGTGCGTCTGAGGGCCATCATCGCGAATAGCTTGCCCAACTTGTCGCTCGACAAGTCCACGAATAAATCGTGGTCCAATCCAGAGACACAACAAGAAGCCCGTGAAGAACGCGATGAAGGTGCGAAAAGTGATGTAGCGAAAAACATTGAGAAACGAATATTGATCGGCCAACGAGTGGAGCCATTGGTAAAGCATGGTGTCTGACTTGCCCCCTAAAATTTTCGAACGCGGAAGTTCTAGGGTCTAGCACGCTTTGAACTTGGGAAACAAGAACAAACTTATAAGTAACTGAAATCAATCATGTTTTTCGTTTTATTTTTTCGGCTGAAAATCGGCTGGATCGAGTGCTTTTAAAAAGTTCTCAAGGCTCATTCCACGCGACCCTTTAATCAGCACAAAGTCGTCGGCAGCCAACGTCTTTGCAACTTGCACGGCAAGCTCCGTGTTGAACTCTGCCTGTGCGCTCAGCGCCGCCGCAGACCCACCGCTTTCGAGATACGCTTTTTTAAACCTCTCGAACGACGGCCCTAAAAATACAACTCGGTCAAAGCCGACCTCGGCCACCAAACGGCCGATTTCTTCATGCAGTGGTCCTGCGTGTTCTCCGAGTTCCCGCATCTCGCCGAGCACCGCGATCTTTTTTCCCGAGAAATGTCCCTTCAAGAGCCGCGCATTTTCAAGTGCCGCCGTCATACTCTCTGGGTTTGCGTTGTATCCATCAAATAGGCAGCGGGCGCCAGACTTTAAGCGCACCCACTGATTTCTTCCCCACGCCGATCGACAAAGCGGAAGTGCGGCCCAAACTTCTTGCGGTGATAAACCTGCAGCGAGCGCCAGACAAGACGCCGCCATAAGATTGGTGATGTTGTGCCCGCCAAAGACGGGAACCTCCGCGCGCCCTTCGATCCCTTGAATGGAACCCGAAATCGTCAGCGAGTCCGGAGTCATTTTTTCGACCTGAAGACACACGTCAGCGCCAGGGCTAGCTGAGAACGTCAATTTTCGACGGCCTTCGCCATCGGCATTGGGGCCACCAAACTGGCCAAGCATCTGTTTCGTAAACACGTTGTCGAGATTGAAAACGAAGGTCGAGCGGCGCGGAGCAAATTCATAAATTTCAGATTTCGCGCGCGCGACTCCTTCGACAGACCCAACACCTTCCAAGTGCCCTCGACCAACCATTGTACAGACAACGGCGTCGGCGTCGGCCAAGCGGGAGAGTGTTTTGAGTTCACCAGGATGATTCATGCCCATTTCAATCACTGCGACGTCGTGCTCCGGTGCGATGGACAGAAGAGAAATCGGAACACCCCAATGATTGTTGAAACTTCCCTTCGACCATTGAACTTTTAAACGTGTGCTGATGATTGCCGCAGCAAATTCTTTGGTGGTCGTTTTGCCATTTGTACCGGTGATTCCTAAAATCATGGCCCGACACTTATGGCGCCAATGCCGAGAAAGACTTTGCAGCGCCGTCAAAGTATTCTCTACGACAACGACCGCAATCGGAAAACCTGAAGCCTCGACCCGCGTTTTTATCGACAACCGCTCTGCTTCACTCAATGCACGGTGAATAACCAAGCCCGTCGCACCCTTTTCGATGGCAGCTTGCAAGTGGGCATGCGCATCGTGAACATCACCGACAAGGGCAAAAAACAAGAGCCCATGAAGATCCACGCGCGTATCGGTGCCGACACCTCGAAAGACAAGGTCTTGCAGACCGCCGCCGCCGATAAGTTCAAGTCGGCCATCCATTGCTGCTGCCGCCTCTTGAACCGAAAGACTCCACTCAGACATTCGCTTTCCCCTCTAAAAAGTCGCGCACGACTTGTACATCAGAAAATGGATGCTTGATCTCGGCAATCTCCTGAGTCATCTCGTGCCCCTTGCCAGCAATGAGAACGACATCGCCTGGAGCTGCTGACTCGATCGCTTTTTCTATTGCGATTCTTCGATCGACATAACGCCTCACCTTGCTGTGTTCGTTCACCTGCACGGCCGCCATTGCGTCATCGAGAATCTGCTCTGGATCTTCGCGGCGTGGATTGTCGGAGGTTAAGACAACTGAATCAGACCCGTCCAACACGGCACGCATCATCAGAGGCCGTTTGCCGCGATCGCGATCGCCGCCGCAACCAAAGACCGTTAATATCTTTGCTTCCGCATCTTGCTTGGAGCTAGTTGATCGCGCTTGTGATCGCACGGTTCCGAGCATCGCTAAAATTGCTCGCAAGGCATCATCCGTGTGCGCATAGTCGACAAAAATATGAAGCCCTCGAGTGTTCGAAACGCGTTCAAGCCGACCCGGCACGCCACGAAGCTGACACAAGGCTTCTGCTACGGTTTTCGGCGAAAGGCCCGCAGAAATTCCGGCCACGAAGGCACCGACGGCATTCTGAACGTTGTGCAAACCCGGCATCGAAATTTTTATTTCGAAGCTGTCACTTTGGGAATAGAGCGCAAACTTAACGCCGTCAAAACCCTGCGACAAAATTTGATACCTAAAATCGCTCTTCGGCGCGACGCCAAGATCCCCAAAGGTCAAACACTTGACTGTCGCCAAACGAGGGTCGTTTGATTTTGAAAGCATCTCGTACGACCGCATCGCCCATGGATCCATGGCGTTGAACAGCGCGACTCGATTTGGCTTTGCGGAACTAGCCAGGAGTTCCGAAAAAAGCCGATGCTTTGCCATGAAGTACTCATCCATGGCCTGATGATAGTCCAAATGATCCCGAGTAAGATTTGTGAAGACCGCAAAATCAAAATCCACACAGTCCAGCCGCCGTTGATCAAGCGCATGACTTGAAGCCTCGAGCGAAACGGCTCTGGCGCCATTTTGCTGGAATTCAGAAAGGCGCAATTGAAACTCAACTGGATCGGGAGTGGTCATGGATGTCGGCCAAACGCGCGACCCTAGGTGGTGATCAATTGTACCAATGACGCCTGTCGGGAGCCCACCTGCATTCAAAACGTGTTCGATCATGTAGGTCGAAGTCGTTTTTCCGTTGGTACCAGTCACCGCCGCAGTAAAAAGCTGCCGCGAGGGAAAGCCTTGAAAGGCGGCGGCGAGTTCGGCCAACGCAAGTCGCGTCGAGTTTGCGAAAACCAAGGCGGTCTTATCTAGCGGCACGCCTTCGCGTTTTAAAACTGCGACCGCTTTTTCAGAACTTTCAGCCTCAACAACAACGGCCGAGGCACCGGCCTGAATAGCCTTTAATAAAAACTTGTGCCCGTCGGTTTGGGCACCCCGAATGGCAACGAAGACCGAGCCTGATGTGACTTTTCGATGATCAAAGAAAATGCCAGTCACATCGCCGTCGAGAGTGGATGGCTCGGATGACATTGACGACGCTGCCCCAACTAAGCTCGGGCAAATGGAAAGAAGCTGCTTGAGATTCAAATGATTCGACTTCACAACGTTGATTGTCGTGAAGTCGAAGCGGCGGGGCAACTATTTAGTTGCGAACGCCAACTGCTGGAGCGGGATAAGCGCGGTGGTTACACGCAGCCGACGTACCGTAATCTTTTTTCGCCGCGCCATATGTAAGAACCTCTGTCAATTCTAGGTAAACCGCCATTTTGAGGTCTTCACGGCTTAAACGATGAGCGCCGACACCGTAGTCTGCCGCTTTCACATGAACAAACGTCGACTTGTCGAAAAACAATGGATAGCCGACCGGTGTGATATTTCGACCGCTTAGGCCCGATAGAATTTTGATCAACTGAGCTTTTGTCACTTTGCCCGTGTTGATCTGAACAATGAACTCTCCATCTTCGATATCCATTCCACTCTCGGTCCAGCAATCAGCAATTTCAACGGGTACCGGCGCCAACTGAGCTGCGGCCTTTTCCGACACCATCGAGACCGAACCAACCAAGACAGTCGCTAACAACAATACAAGTTTCGTTTTCATTTCATTCCCCAAATTTTTTAATGTGTTTCATTTTCGAGTTCGAACTTCTCAATCGTTCTAACTCGAACACTGAAAGTTTCAACCGGTGAAACGTCGGTTCTTGGTGTTTGCTTTAACTTTCTGTTAAAGGTGGTTCAACTTGAGGACTTTTTCCTCTTTGAGGTGCCCAAATGAAACCGAAGTACACGTTGGATCTCTATAGTTATGACGACTTTCGCCGTTTCCTTTTCGACTGCTACAGTCTGAAAAAGAAAAATGATCCCACTTACTCTTACAAACGATTTGCAGAAGCCGCGGAGCTTGGCTCACCGAACTATCTAAAACTGGTGATTGATGGAGATCGTGCGTTGACGATTGCGAACATCCACCGGTTTAGCCACGCACTTGGACTTACAACAAGTGAAACTCGTTACTTCGAAGCGCTTGTGCTTTTGAATCAAGCCGAAACGAGTAGCGAGAAAGCTTACTACCGCGCCCGACTTACAGAACTTTCCGCGCTAAAAAGTCCTTCCACAGTGCGAAAATCCTCTTCGACTGCACTTCTTGATTCGCCCGTCACGATGGCTGTTATCGTCTGTCTTCACGGACTTCACGTGAATGACGGCTTCGGAAGTGTCGCCTCCCGATCGGGAGCAAAAAAGGAAACGGTCCAATTAATTGTGGAAATACTTTTGCGCGAAAAGCTCGTGTCCATCAAAGACGATCGCTATGAACTGACCGATCGCTATATTCAATTTCAAGACCGCCAGTCGCGAAGCTCTAACCAAAAACGCTATCTGAAATCTCAGCTGGAAGAATCGCTTCGTGCGCTGGAAACTCGCTACGCAAAAGACGCGAAGTTTTATTGCAACACGTTTACGATCGCAAAGGACTCGCTGGAAGTTCTGCAGGACCGGATTGCTTCTTGGGTAGATGATTTAATGAACGACACAAATGCCGAACCAGCCGAGCAGGTTGTTCAGCTCAATATTCAGCTTTTTCCACATCGTCAGAATTAACTCTATTGATCGCGCTGAAAAAGATCGAGCTCAAGTTTTATTCTCGATGGATCGCCTTTGTACTTCATCCCAGAGTCGGGGGTTTGACTAGTGACAAAGCCGTGACCTTTTGCTTGAACCTGGCGCCAGGGAATTCCAGCTTTTTCCATTGCTTCCATGGCTTCACGAAGACTGAGGCCAATGACATCGGGAACACGAATCGTCGGTACACCGGAATCATCGACTTCATCCTCTGATGGCTCCTGGCTGGTTGCGCGGCCGCCGGCGGACAACACGGAAGTCAATGACGGTGAAAGTGTGTGGGCCCCAAGCGAACCGCGACCACTTTCAAAACCGGATGATAGAACCAAAAGTTCAGACGCTCGCACAGCTGCGCGTCTTTCCTCATCGCGCCGTCGCTCTCGTTCAGTGAAGAGTCCGTGCTCGGCGCGCCAAGCAGTTGCGTCTGCTTTTGGATTTCGTGCCTTTTCAGCGGCCCCTGCGGGAACAACATTCTTCGCAGAAATTAAAACGGGCGATAACCCCGCGCGTGTGACTGCATAACGGGCGATTCGCGAAAACACAGGAGCGGCAACAGCACTACCGTAATAGTTCTTCTGCGGCTTATCGAGCGCAACAAAGATCACATACTTGGGATCATTGACCGGTAAGAAGCCGACAAAACTTGAAACATAGGCGCCCGCCTCATATCCGCGTCCACCCTCCAGCACTCGCTGGGCCGTGCCGGTTTTCCCTGCGACCGGAAACCCAGGAACGCGCGCTAGGACTCCCGTGCCATCACCGATGGTTGTTGCTGAAAGCATCAGTCTCATCTTTGCGGCGGCCTCGGGCCCCAAGGCCTGACGAATGATTTTAGGTTGCTCATGTGTGATTTCGCCGCTCTCAGAATCGCGAACTGATTTCACGATGTAGGGTCGCTTTAAGGTTCCGCCGTTGGCGATTGCCGCGTACGCGTTTGCAACTTGAAGTGGCGTCACGGCAACACCGTGACCAAACGAGATGTTTGCAAGCAAATGATCTCGCCATGGGAGCGGCTGCAACAAACCCTTTGCTTCCCCTGGCAAATCGACGCCCGATGATTCACCAAACCCGAATTTCAAGTAAGCTTCGCGAAGACCCGCGTCACCCACCATTTTTGCCACTTTTGCCGAACCAATATTCGACGAATAGGCCAAAGCTTCTGTGACAGTGATCATTCCAAATTTGTGTTTCGAATCAGCCTCGCGAATCGTGCGATCGCCAAGCTTCATCTGTCCCCACTCGCCGAAAATTTTCGTGTTGGGTTGAATCTTTGAACTTTCGATCGCCGCTGCCATCACAAACGTCTTCAGAGTCGACCCAGGTTCAAAAAGATCCGTCACAGAACGATTGCGGCGCACCTCGGGGCTATACCTCGCACCTTCATTGGAATTGAAAGTGGGGAGTGTCGCCATCGCCAAAATTTCCGACGTTTGTGCATCCAGAACGACTGCCGTCGCTGCTGAAGCCTCATGTTCTGCGACTGCTTCGGCAAGTTCGCGCTCAACCACAAACTGAAGATCGCGATCGATTGTGAGTTCGACGGTCGCCCCGTCTGGAACCTCGGTAAAAAGTCGGCCGTTGATAACAAGCGGGCGACCGCGCGCATCTTTTTGAAGAGCGACTTTTCGTCGTTCCCCAGAAAGTGCGCTGTTGTATTTCATCTCTAACCCTTCAAGACCGCGACCCTCTTGGCCGACGAAACCCAGAACGTTAGCTAATAACTTTTCATTCGGATAAATTCGACGTGGCTCTTCGATGAAGCCCAATCCTTTTATTTTTAGCTTTTCGATCTCTACTTTTCTTTCGGTCGTCATCTGCCGCTCGATCCAAACAAAACGCCTTCGCTTGTTCTTGATCTTCTCGTTCAGTTGACGAGCGACGCGGCGCTGTTCAGACACGGGGTGTTTTTTCCGGAAGATCGCAGACAGCTGGCGAGAAGCATCCTTCGAATTTTCGATGACCTTGGGATCCGCGAACAATGACCAGGCTGGCGCCGAAGTCGCAAGTTCGTTACCGTTGCGATCTAGGATTTCACCGCGTCGATTGCCAAGGGTAATTGTTGTTTCAAACTGACGACGTTTTAGCGCCTCCAGCCTCTGGTTCGGGATCAACTGAATCCAAGCAGCTCGCGTGATCAAGCATGCCCAAAGGCACGTGAACGCGAAAAATAAGATAAGTAAGCGAGAGCGGTGCGATTTCACTGTTCGAGAGCCAATCCTGTTTCAGTCATATGAATAATCTGACCCTTTTCGGCCCGCCGCAATGTCAGTCGACTTTCCGCGACCAAAGCCAAGCGCTCGGGTCGGGTCGCCTTGGCCAAGCGGACTGTGACATCACGCTCTTGATCCCGGAGCGATCGTTCTTCTCGCGAAAGCTTCAGCACGCCATAGCCAAGTCGGCGCACTTCCATTTTTGCGAACGCAATAAAAAACAAACTCATTGCGATAATCGCAACACTGATAAACGGTGCGAGGTCGGACCACTTCACATCAGAAATGTCTTTTGTCGCCGTCGTCGATGGCGTTGCTGACACCCACATGACACTGTCTCTTTTCATTCTTCGCCTTCACTTTCATTTTCTGGTTCATCCGGAGGTTCGGTATGGCGAACGTTTGCGAGATGGGCATATTTGTTTTTAGGCCCCTTCACTTCACCAACCTTGTACCGGCGAAACATTCTAAGCTTCGCGCTTCGAGACCGAGGGTTCTGCTTAATTTCTGAATCCGAAGGAACGATCGGCTTTCGCTTCACGCTTTCGCCGAAGTCGGCCCCTAGGGCGCCTTCATCTTCAACTTCTCGAATAAAATTTTTAACGATTCGATCTTCTAAAGAGTGAAAGGTAATCACGGCCAGGCGCCCGCCAGGGGAGAGCGCTTTCGCGGCCGCCGGCATCGCCTTCAATACAACATCCAGTTCGCGATTAACCTCTAACCTGAGAGCCATAAAATACTGGGTCGCCGGGTGAAAGCCCTTTTTGACCCAACCATCTACTCGCTCAATCAGCTGAGCAAGCTGCTTGGTCGATGTGAATGGTTTCGCTCCTCGGTCCTGCAATATGGCTCGAATCACTTTGAACGGCCGCTCCACTTCGCCGTGGCCAATAAAAATTCGAGCAAGATCCTGCTCGGTCCCTTCGTTGACAATTTTCGATGCGGTCAACTCGATGCGATCGTCCATTCGCATGTCGAGAGGCCCATCGTGGTAAAAGGAAAAACCGCGCTCGGCTATATCTAGCTGTGGCGATGAAACGCCTAAATCAAAAAGCATGAAGTCGAACTTTTCGTCGACCTTCGCGCCAATTTTTTTCAATGTGGCGAGCGCGAGATCAATATCTTCAAAGTTCGCACGTACCAAACAAAGTCTCTCGGACGCAATTTCCGTCGCAAACGTCTTTTTGCCAAATTCGATAGCCTGCGCGTCTTGATCGAACGCGATCATCATAAGATCAGAATGATCCTTTAAAAGCGCAGCCGTATGGCCACCGCGCCCAAAGGTTCCATCAAATCCATAGCGAAGCGGCCGCCCAAGATCAGACGCGGTCGCCTTTGCTTGCTCAAGAACCTCGCCAAGCAACACGGGTGTGTGAGGAGGATTTTGACTAGAAACTTCGCTCAACTTTCTTCCTCCGAGTCCATGTTCGTCCGAACGAGGGCCGCGACGTCGGCTTGAATGCGATCAAAGTCCGCCGTCATTTCATGGAACAAAGTCTCCCACATTGGCGTCGACCAGACCTCCAATTTGTCACCGAGCCCGACCAGAACCGCATCGCCCTCAATGCCAGAATACTTTCGCAAGCCCACAGGCAAAAGCAG